>JAYUGZ010000704.1:0-8675 GCA_043767465.1 Cyanobacteriota bacterium | reverse complement strand
TATTAATTCTGATTCTACCGGATTTGCGATCGGTTATAGCAATGTATCCCAGACTACTATCTTTTGAGGTCATAAATTTGCTATGAATAGCAAAACTAAATACTAACGGAGCAAAACCTGTGGGCAAGTTTGATAAAATATTCAATTCTGAAGACAAATGCGAAGCAACCTTGACTTTAGAGGAATCCGTAGCGGCGGTAGCACTTGTCGCAGCCGAGGCCAATTCCCCTGACGCAGACGCAGATATCTTAGAAAGCATACTTTGGGACTCAGAAATATTTGCTGAATATTCGGAAAATGATATGTCAGCAATGTTTCAAAAACTCGCAGGTATTATCGCCACAGACGGTTTAGGAGCATTGTTTAATACTGCTTGGGAATCAATGCCAGATGAGTTAGTGTTGGATACTTTTGCCATCACCGCAGCCATGTTTGTCGCAGATGGCGAAGTCTCTCAGAAACACTTGGCTTTTCTCCAAGAATTCCAGCAAGTATTAGGTGTAGAAGATGAGGAAGCTGAGGAAATCATTGAGGATGTAGTGGCTGCATACTCGCAAGTAGAGGTCGAAGAGCCTGATTTAGATTTAAATGGGCCGTTGTACGTATCTCCTGAAGGCAATTTTAGCGTCCCGATTCCCGTTGACGAGCAACAAGGCGGTAGAATTGACGAGGAAGAAGGCTGTGTCACATTTTCTGACGACTTTGGCGTTTTGCTAAAAATTGATTATTTCCCGATTACTGGTGAAGCGGCAGAATTAATCGAGTCAGCGGGCGAATCAGCCTATCTCAGCTCGTTTATCAACACTTTTATTGATGGGGGAATTCTTCCTAAATTTGCCAATTCTAAGTTACTCCACACGGAGTATTTAGAAGATGAAGAAGCTTATTTTGCGGTTGTCGATTTGCCTGGGGGTGCAACTCTCAGCGTGCAAGAAAACGACGGCCCTCTGACTCGGCTGGATGCTTACCGGGGACTTATGGCTTTTATCGCGGATGATTTTTGCTACACGGTAAGCTGTCAGCGAATTTATCAGAACAAGGAGGAATTGGGTTCCCTTGAGTCTGAAGTTGAGGGGATTATGAACAAGATTTTCGAGTTTATTGAGACTGTGGAATTCTCGCCAGCCGAATAAACAGGACTTATACCTTTTCGATTAAAGAATTGGCACTGGTTTGATCGTTCGGACTTTAGTCCTTATAATAACTGAGGACTGAAGTCCGAACGATCAAACAGGAAGCAATTATTTTGCTCGATTGCTAGATATTAGAGGTTTTTTGCAATAAAATTGTGCGATCGAGAATTAGGCTTTTTGACCAATTCTCGATCGCACTTCCAGATACAGTCAGTCAACCGCAGTCGAAAAACAGCAGCAATTAGCCGCCATTTGCGATTAATTAGTAGTCTGAGCTTCCACCAATCTTTGCTTGAGTTCTTCCAGAGCGCTCGCCCAGCGCGGATCTGGCTGCACCGAGCCGGTATCGGCATTAGGCACTGCTGTTGTTGACTGATTGCGGCGAGACTTGTTGTTGTCACTCCGACGGCGATTGCTTTTGCTAGAACCGCCACCGCCACCGCCACCACCACCTTGGGTAGGAGGAGCCGAGCGCTGCTGTTGCTGCGGTGCAGGAACTGTCAGCGACGGCGAGGCCGACGACGACGACGCGGACACCAACTGCGGTGCAGCAGGCGACGACGATGGCTGCTGCTGATCGTCTTCGCCCTTCTCCGATTTACCCTTAGAGCGGGGAAGTGCCTTTTCTATTTTCAGCGGGTTTTCTTTGAACATCAAGCCGTTGTATTTCTCAATAACTTGGTCGGCTTGTTCGTCGGTGAGCACCGTCACAAAACCGAAGCCTCTGCATTTACCTGTTTTGCGGTCTGTAATTACCTTTGTGGTAACAGATTCGCCCTCGGGTGCAAAAACTTCTTGCAATTCTAGGCGATCGAGTTCCTTGGGTAGATTGCCAACATAAAGACGAATAGACATGAAAAATTCCTCCAGACTGGGATTTTAATTAATTTGCTCGAACACAATTACCCGAAGTCAACTGAATATTGACTACCGGGAAACACCACATAACCGCAGAATTTGCGCATTCCTCCCACCAACCTTGACAGCTCCCCGCACCTTTTAGGACAAAAAGATGATTTACTCTGATCAGGCCGGAACTTAACCGCCGATGCAGAGAGCTTTTAAATCTCAGGTTGTTGTGTAAACTTTTAGTCATCACTCAAATGTTGAGGCTATTGGCTATTCTGTATTACTTGCTTCCGGTTTTGATTCAGAATGTTTATAGCCAGCGCCGTTTAGAAATTTATGTCCAAGGATGTCAATTGCAAGCGATCGGAATGCCAGTATTCAGTCTAATACAGTGAGGGAGAAAATCGCTAACATTTTTTCAGCCAGTAATTTTACCTCACCCCTAATCTCGCTCCTAATGCTGAGAACTACTCACTTACCCGGTATCCCTTAAATCGGGGCCGGCAGTGTCCGACCATTGTTTAAAGGTATCACAGCCTGGGTAACAGAGCTAGTTATTTAGGAAGATTTCAGTCAGATTTTAACGAAAACCACATCTGAATCACTTTTGTGAATTCATCCCGCACTGGTAATTTCGCTACCGCAAAAAAACAGCCGACAAGCGGCTGGCTGAACTTGCTGTGTTGGGAGGTTGACAATTTTTACGCAATGCCTTAGCGATTTTAGCCAACTGAAGTTATTGCGCTATTTGCTTCAATCCAATTTATATAAATAAATGTAACAGGATGTCGGCAAAAAAGCAACTTTTCTTTAAGAAGGAAGTTCGGCAACGGATGCAAGTAACGGATGTAACGGATGTAACGGATGTAACGAATTTAACGGATTGACTGTAGGGTGCGACACCAGCACTCTCGACATCGTTAGCAAAGCCCGCCCCTACGGGGGCTACGCCAACGAAGAGGATCGCCATTCCTCATCTTCCGCCCTGGATAATGATGTACGCGCCCCAAACAGCAGCAGCAAAGGCCAAAATCGCAGACCAAATCGGATGTCCGCTGTCACTGACTTCGCCACCTTGACTGCGAAGAGTTTCCAGGTCGATCGCCACAGTAGCACCCCGGCGCAGCCAACCAGTCGCCACAACGGATTTTCCGATCAAATCACTGGGGCGAGTCGTCTCTTTGAGCAAAAATGGGTACAAAGAGCCGATCGGCCCAAACCTCGAAACATAATGCAACCTCACCAAACCCGTCGCCGTTTGCAAAATCAAATCTTGTCCCAGCCAATTGCCTATACCATGCCTACCCAAAAGTTGCCCGGAAAGCTGCACAGGTTGAGCATCTATGGGCAGAGTCTCAGGATTTGACAAAATTTCCGGTAAACTCGGCGAAGTTGTTTCTCGCGGCGTAATGTCGGGGAAAAAATAATTAATCCGCATCAAAGTACCGATGCTAAATCCGATCGGCAAACAGCCCCAAAGAATCGATCGATCGCCCAAAAGCCAATCGAGTTGCCAAATACTCGTCTTGGAAAACAGCCAGCTAACCATCCACAGCAGCGCCACAATCCCCAAACCCATCGGAATCCCAAAAAAGGGCGCACCCTGTAAAAATAGTTTTGAGTCTTTAAATTCGAGGATTGACTGAAACAGAGACAATTTTGCTTTCTTGGGTGGTGGCGGCGACAGACTCGCGAAATCCAACTCAGTCTCCAGTTTCCAGAATTGAGCGTAGAGTTCCAACAGCTTCAAACGCTCTCCCACCAAAGGATGCGTGTTGTTAATTGTCAAAGGAGTGCGTTCCGGGTTGCTGACATCCCAGAGCAAAATCTGTTCTAGGGGCGCGCGCAACGCAGCACCACCAAGGGTTACAGCTTGTCCCACGCCCACTGGTAACAATAAATCGAAACTTTCGAGAAAAAAGCTAGTTTGTTGTTGCTGCTCGATATTTGCAGCAATGCCGATCGCAATTTTAGTCAGTGCCCGCGTCAAACCGTTAGGATTCCCGGTAATTTCAGCAGAAGTGCGATCGCTAAAATACACTCTACGGCGCGACAACCACAACATCGGCCAGCGCAACAACTTATAAATCCCGTAACTAATAGCAGAAATTGCAGCGGTGACAACTCTGACAGTACGACGCAAAAAGTCGATCGTCATTAAATCACACAACCGCTCGCCCCAGTAAGCAGTCTGCCAATATATAAGGTAAGGAATCTGCATCACCAACATCGCCAGCGACATCGGCGCAAAATCCCAGTGGGCGATATGCGCCAACTCCCGCGCGAAAATAGCGGCAATTTCATCATCCGCCAATTGATCTAACAGCCCTTGACTGACAGCAATCCGAGCAAAACGGGGCAAACAGCCGTAACTGAAAGCCACAGGAACATTCAGCGGCAAGAGTTTCAGCACAGGAACCGGCATATTTTGCTTGGTACAAAAACTGCGAAGTACGCGCGTCGCTTCCTTGCTGTACTTGGGTAAAACCGAGCCGCGCAGGGTTTCGATACCGCAAAATAGTTTCAGCAGCGCGTCTGTCAGCCAGGGAGACGAGGCCAAAAGCAATCCGAAAACAAACTGGACGAAGGGAGTCGGATCTCGGTAAAAAAGCTGAATCGGCCCGAAAATTGGCAGCCGAGTAAATATGGAAAGCTGAATTAACAGAGAATTAGTGTTTGTCAGCAAGAATTGTAGGACAAATCGGGCTAGGAAAAATAGGGCGATCGCACTTCCAACGGCTTTGAGCCGAAAATTCAGCAATTTTAGCGGTTTGAGAGGGCGCGGACTTTTGACGCGCCCTGCTTCGCGCCAAGTTAGTTGGTAAGTATCTGGGCTGGCGAATTCGGGGATGTCTGTTGGGGAACCGGAACTGTTTTCGTCGCTATTGTCTGTATCGGTTGCGGTTTCTGTAGGGGCGGTGCCCCCGTGCCCGCCCTCTAGTGTCGGGTGAATGGGCGGTTTGGGGGGTGGAGGTGGCGGTGAAATATGTGTCGATTTGGTGTTTCCTGGCGCGGCAGTCGGCTCTAAGGGTGAAAATCCGGTTTTTTGGTCTGGGGTTAGTCGTAGCGAAGCGGGGCGTAAGCCATCGCTTTTAACCGTTTTTTTCGCGGATTCCGTTCCTGAATCAAAGGCGACAAAGCCTGTTTCGGTGAGAGTTTCCGGTGGTTTTGGGGGGAGAGGTGGGGTTAATTCGGTTAAAGTGCGATCGGCCCAAGTTTTGATTTGGGTGTTGGGGATTTTGGTGAGGGATGTGCACAGGGCGATCGCCTCTTTAACATTACCAGTTGCTTTGTACGCCGCCACTAATCCCATTTGGGCGCGGATTCCGGGCGGTTGATTTGCTGCGGTTTGGCTGACGGATTCTAAAAGGGCGATCGCGCTTGGGTAATCTCGCGCTTTCAAAGCAGCCAACCCAGCCTCTAGAGACTGTTTCAGAGATGAATCCGCCGAATTTTGATTGTTTGGAGATGCCATGACAGTGATTACACTAGCGCCTTGTCTAAGATAGCTTGCGCGATCGATAGATTACGGTTTTAGCACAGTCAATCGATTGAAGAATTGAAGAATTGAAGAATTGAAGAATTGGATGATTGAAGAATTGACCCCACGGAGCGATCCGGGGGCTTGCGATCGGATACATAAGTCCGGCAGGGGTTTAAACCCCTGCCTCAAAGCGAAAGTCCTCTCAAAGAGGACTGAAGAATTAGTTGATATGTATTGGTTTGGGGCAAATCTTCAGTCAGTTTCAACTGACTTTAGCTATTAGACAGGGGTTTAAACCCCTGTCGGACTGCTGGGATAACCAACAGACTTGGTGCGCTGACAGCTTAAGTTGACACTCCTTGGGCATTGCCGTCTCCTCTTACTCGCTACAATATTATTTTGGTTTTAATCTACAATTAAATTAACACCTCACCCCCACATTTATGCCAATAGACGACGAAGATTTTCAAATCGAAATCAGCGACGATCGCAAACTGCAACTCTTCACAGACAGACACGAATTTACCCGCCGATTTGCCTCTTATTTAAACGATGACCCCCCTCCCGCAAAAATTTTGTATTTTTTCGGCGATGGAGGCAACGGCAAGTCATTGCTCTTAAAACACTTGCAGTATCACTGCTGCAAAAGATTTTCCCCGCAGGTTTGGCAACAATTGCGCGCACTCCCAGAATCACAAGCGGCCGAAGTTGCTAATTTCGTCCGCAATGCAGCACCGAAAACCTACACTCCCATCCCCGTAGTCAGACACGATTTCGGATTGATACCGATAAAAGAAGATAAACCGCAAGATAGATTTTACGGCTTGCTGATGCTGCGGCGAAATGTCGCAGAAGCAGCAAAGAAATATAAATTTAAATTTCCAAATTATGATTTTGCTTGCTTTTGGTATTTGCTGAACAAAGGCGAGTCTGACGCAACTCTCAGCCAACTTTTCCCCGATGATGTAATTCAATTGGTGACACCTGCTATTGAAACTTTTGCGGAATTTCCGGTGGTGGCGCAAGCTGTAGCCGTGATTAAAGGGATAGTTAAATTGAGCGGGATTAAGGGAGCGATGAAATTAATTCAACAGCGCCTGGGTGTCAGCGACGAAAAGGCGGATGAAATTCGCCGTAAAGATATTGATACTGAGTTAATCGACTGTTTGCCGAAATTATTTGCAGGCGATTTGAATGCGGCAATGGCTAGCAGAAATAAACCCGATCGCCTCGTGATGCTGTTCGATACTCACGAGAAAATGTGGGATGCCAAACGCAATTCTCAGGGAGTAACTTTTTGGTATCAAGATGAGTGGTTTCGGCGGTTGCTGAGGGCATTGGATTACAAATTGGGAATTGTGGTTGCTGTGGCGGGGCGAGATTGTCCTGTCACACAACTGCGGTGGCCGAATGCGGCGAAGTTTCCGATTCCCGAAGATTATATAGATGCCCAATTGGTGTGGCATTTGTCGCCCACCGATGCTAGGGATTACTTGCACAAAGTGGAGATTGACAAGACAGATTTGGCAGATGCTGTAATTAAATATGCTAGCGTCTATCCTGATCAGAGTTGGGAAGATTTGCAGGTACATCCGTTTTATTTAGGTTTGTGCGCGGATGTGGTGCTGGCAGAAAGAAGGCGGGGAATTGAGTTGCTGGCGTCGGATTTTGCGCGGATTCCGAAGTTGGAAAATAAGACTGCGGAGTTAACGGATCGGTTGCTTTTGTATGTGGATCGCGAAGTGCGATCGGCGGTGCATTCGCTGAGTGCTTGCCGCGCTTTTGATGAGGATTTGTACGTGAAATTGGGAGGTGGGTGTCACTTCCAGGCAAGTAGTGCAAATTTTGAGGTTTTGACGAGTTTTTCCTTTGTGTGGAAATCGGAAAAGCGGGGGGATAATTGGTATCGGATTCATGATTTATTGCGGCGCTTGGATGCCGATAGGGATAATCCGAAAACTCGCAGAGCTCATGAGGTTTTAGAGGGGAATTATCGGGAATTGGGGGATGTGGCTGAGGCGATTTTTCATGCTAATCGCTTGGATTGGGAGCGGGGTGTGAAGGAATGGGAAGGGGTGTTTGAGGAAGCGTTGGAAAAGAGTCGTTATGGGGAATGTGAGTCGCTGCTGGGAGTTAGAGATGAGTTGTGGATTAAAAGTGATTTTTGGCTGGGACTGATTTCACGAGCTGAAGGATTTTACTATACTGTACTAGCTCGATATGTAGAGGCAAGACAGGAATATTTAGAGGCAGTTGCGGCTTGCGATCGGGAACTAATCCTAACTCCTGATAATCAAGCTACGCTGAATAACAAAGGGATTGCGCTGCTACAACTGGGTGATTTGCAAGAACAGTTAAGTGAATTTGAGGCAGCAAAACTATCTTACTCAGAGGCGATCGCTGCCTTAAATTCTGCTTTACTTATTGCACCGGATTATAACTCGGCTCTCAACAACAAAGGGATTGCGCTGCGATGTCTGGGTGATTTGCAAGCACAGCTAAGTGAATTTGAGGCGGCAAAACAGTCTTACTCAGAGGCGATCGCTGCCTTGAATTCTGCTTTAATTATTGCACCGGATGACATCTCTGCTGTCAACAACAAAGGGAATGCGCTGCAAGGTTTGGGTAATTTGCAAGCACAGCTAAGTGAATTTGAGGCGGCAAAAGTATCTTATTTAGAGGCGATCGCAGCCTTTAATTCTGCTTTAGTTATTGCACCGGATGATATCTATGCTCTTAATAACAAAGGGAGTGCGCTGCTAATACTGGGTAAGTTACAAGCAAGACTAAGTGA
Organism: Cyanobacteriota bacterium; assembly: GCA_043767465.1. GTDB lineage: Bacteria > Cyanobacteriota > Cyanobacteriia > Cyanobacteriales > Microcoleaceae > Microcoleus. The sequence goes on along the minus strand of JAYUGZ010000704.1, from coordinate 415 downwards.
ATTTGAGGCGGCGAAACTGTCTTACTTCGGAGCAATCAAAGCCTTTAAATCTGCTTTATTTATTGCACCCGACTATATCAATGCTCTCAACAACAAAGGGATTGCGCTGCTAAGATTGAGTATTTTGCAACTACAATTATCTGAGAAACAAGAAGCACTCAAAAATTGTGAAGAGGCGTTGGAAATGATGAATAGATCTTTAGCCATTGCTCCTAACAACGATCGCCTTCGCAATAGACGCGATTCGCTGCAAGAATTTCTCGATAATTTGGGTGAGGATACTGTCAGCAGTTAGCTTGATCGGAAGGAGTAAAGATGCGGCATTCATTCCCTGCCTTAAACCGACAGTCCGCCAGGGAATGAATTCCACGGGGCTTTTAGCGAAAGTCCTCTGAAGAGGACTGAAGAATTCATG
>JAYUGZ010000703.1:0-8687 GCA_043767465.1 Cyanobacteriota bacterium | reverse complement strand
GACATTTTGCTAAAGATTGACCTTTGTGTCTTCCTAACCAGGATGCCCGATCGATCGCGACTTGATTTGTGTCAAGATCGATCGAGTTCTCCACCACTTGTTTCGCCATGAACTCCTTCGCGGCACTTTCGATCGGCACCATACCTCAATGCCATAAATCAGACAGCTTCGCCATTACTTTAGCTCCTTTATTGGTAGAGGAAATCTACACTTTGGTAGATGACGGCGCTAACGGAGCCGTGGTCTTGATGAGCGGTACAGTCCGCAACCAAACAGACGGTCAAGCTGTAGTTTCCCTAGAATATCAAGCCTACGAACCGATGGCGGTGCGAGTATTCCAGCAAATCGCTACAGAAATCCGCCGCCAGTGGGCAGATGTCAATCGCGTTGCCATTCACCACCGCGTCGGACACTTGCAGGTGGGGGAAATCAGCGTGCTGGTGGCTGTTGGGTGTCCTCACCGGGGCTCAGCCTTTGCAGCTTGCCAGTACGCCATAGATACGCTCAAACACAATGTACCGATTTGGAAAAAGGAACATTGGGCAGATGGTTCTAGCAGTTGGGTTAGTATTGGAGCGTGCGAAGTTATGGGTCATTAGTCAGAACTCATTGACTGTGTGATGGCAGCAGCCGACGATCGCAGTTCCTGAGTGCGGGAACCGATGGCGACCGGTCACCGTCAACAACTGTGGAATGTTCGATGAGCCAATTCCACCCATGAGCGACTTTATTTCCGTGTCCTGGTCTGCGGTTGTGGCGACCGTTCAAAGAGTGCAATTGCCAGCCGAAAAACTCTCTAATTATGACTTGGTGTTGCGTTGTCAGGAAGGAAATCGACCTGAAGGCACAGATTTTGCCGAACTGTTGAAGCGGTATCAGTCCCACGTAGACAGAGTTCTCTATCACTTGGCCCCTGACTGGCAAGACCGAGCCGACTTGGCTCAGGAAGTGTGGATTCGAGTCTACCGCAATATTAACCGCTTGCAAGAGCCTGTTAAATTTCGGGGCTGGCTGAGCCGCATCGCCACTAATTTGTTTTACGATGAGTTGCGCAAGCGCAAGCGCGTGCGAACTCCGCTGTCGCTGGACGTACCCCGTGCTCTGGAAGATGGGGAGATTGATTGGGAACTTCCGGCCGACAGTCCGGGGCCTGATGAAGATTTGACGACTAGAGAATTTTACGAGCAGTTGCGAGTGGCGATCGCCGATTTGCCGGAAGTATTCCGCACGACAATTGTGCTGCGAGAAATTGAAGGTTTAGCCTATGAAGAAATAGCAGAAATGACCGGAGTTTCTCTGGGAACTGTCAAGTCGAGAATTGCTAGAGCTCGCCAAAGATTGCAGTTGCAATTGCAAAAATACCTCGACGGTAATTAGCAAGAGCGATTTCAGAGGTGGAACGAGAAGATTTGGTGAAGTTTACTGTGACATCAAAAATTCTATTTTACAATATAAATAAGCAGTAAATTATCCTAATAGCGATCGGGTGCTTCCCCTAAAATTGAGCAAGTGATGTGAAATATGAATTATAACTTTGAATCGGATAAAAATCAGAATCAGCAAGGTCTTGAGGATTCGCTCGCCCCAAATCAAACTAACAATAATTATTCGCAGGGAAATGTAACTACTATGATGCGCGATCGCTTTGAATTACTGAGTGCCTACATCGACGGCGAAGTGACTGCTTCAGAACGCCGGCAAGTTGAGGAATGGCTGACAAATGACCCCACTACGAAGCGTTTGTACTCGCGACTGATGATGATGCAGCAGAGTTTTCAGTCAATGCCTGTGCCTGCTGGGCAACAATCTGCACAGGATTTGGCGGCGAAGGTTTTGCAGCGGGTGGAACGCAAGTCGAAACGGACTTGGATTTTGGGTGGAGGTGCGATCGCAGCTTTGTTGGTTGCGGTGGTGTCTGGCGTCGCTGGCGGCCGCCAACTGTTTGCTCCCCAATTTGCTCGATCGCCGGTTCCTGGGGAATCTGACGGTTTGATTGTGGCTTTGAACGAGCCGGTAGTGGAGATTGTTAATCCCAACGATTTGATGCTTGGGGTGAATTCACCTGTGATGGATATTCCGAAAGCTGCTTTAGCAAGCCCTCACAAGTCATTGCCAAAAGCGCAGTAGAATCTCTGTTTTTAGCAATAACACAAGTTTTTAAGCTCCCTAGAAAACGGGGGCTTTTTTCGGTTTTCCCCAGTTTTTTAATGGATATATCTTTTGATAATCTCCCGGCTTTGAATGACGAATTGTGGGGCGACATCTTAATATCGGAGTGGGTAGCTAGTGGAATTAGAGCGGGCGATCGCACTTGTCACCTGTTTTTTTGATATGTGCGATCGCCAACAGCAATGTCTCCTCAATCAAACTACGCTTGTAGCTACCTATGGGCGGGCTGTTAAACTGTCGCTACGTATAGAATCAAGGTATATTCTGGGCGCTCGAATAACTGCAATCAAACTCGTTGGTAGTCAGGAATACCAGTCTCGATCGAACTATTAGGAGGGTGGCGCTCACTACAGATTGATCGCGGTTATGTTACCAAACTCGATTTGATCTGCGGTGAACATACTTTAAATAAAAAAACAAGGCGACCTGGTTGGAACGCCTTGTTCTATATCATAAAAAAGGCACTTTGTCAACAGCAAATAGCTACTATTTTTTCCGTTTAGACTGATCTAAGCGCCTGCGATCGCGCCACTCAACCGCCGTCAAATAAGCGACCCCGCCAGTCACAGTCACCAGCAGTACAAAGGCTACCAAAACCAGAAAATTAGCAATAGAAAATTCCACAACCCCTCCTGCAAACTTAGACTTGAGATTTAGACTTGAGATTATGTGCGATCGCACAACCGCAATAAAATTAGTTTGTAGCGAGGAATGGAAATCTTCATCAAACTCTGCGGACTAAAGTCCTCACTACAAACCTGATAACGGTTATTCTACCGAACGTGTTCTAAATTGGGCGAGACGGAGAGTCGCAGACTCGGAGAGGGGGGAGAGAGGGATGAGAAAAATCCTCCTTCTGTCAACTGTCAACTGTCAACTGTCAACTGTCAACTGTCAACAACTCTTCCAAAATTGTAAACCGGACATGATTAATTGCCAGACTACCCACGGAAACATCTTCCTTATTTAAAGGAAGACCCCCACTCGTGAGACTTTGAAACCGAATTCCCTTGCCAATTTCTACGTGGTACCAAGCCAAACCCATGAAAAACCGCAAAGGATAAGGGCCTTTGTCTTGAATGTCGTCAGGATTAGATTCCATCGGCACCCAGCCAAAACCAGGAATGTAAAACTCGAGCCAAACGTGATTGAAATCCGGTTCCAGCGGCAAACCTTTTCTGTCAGCAAAAGCCGGACACTTGTAACGCCCAATTGTGCGGCAAGCAATTCCGTTCAACCGGGCTAAAGCTAACAACACCCCCACGTACTCGCCACAAGAACCGACGCCGCGACGCAGTACAATATCGGGAGTGTCAATGTGAGGTCTAATCCCGTAGGAAAGTTGATCGTAAACAAAATTGCGAATGCTCAGTAACTGCCTCAGAATATTAGTTTCTGTGCCAATGGAGGCCACAGCAGCCGATCGCACAATCTCCGTATCCATCGCCAAATTATCATTGTCCACCAAATACTTAGCTGCAAAATCTGGGGACAGTTGCGGAATTTTTTCGACATCCCGAGGCGATAATTGATACTTGATCGATCGCACTTCTAACAAAGCTTTCCAGCCAAAAATTCGCCGTTCACCTTTCTGGAGGCGATCGAACTTAAACACCGCCACCCGTTCCCCTTCCTGAATTTCCTCAGTAAAAGGCATTCCGATCGGCGTAATTTTCCTGACCTTTTGCCGAGCAGTTTCCGAAGGCAAAGCAATCCGCCACTCCAAATTTTCGATTTCTACCTCATCCAGAGGAGACAGTTCCTCCACATAAGACATTTCCATCAAATAACCGTTTGACAGAGCGTAACGGTCGGCTTCATTGTAGTGAAAATACAAAGGGTGAATAAAAGTGCGATCGCGCTTCGTCAACTTAAAAGGATCTTCGGCATTCGGGTCATCCCGAATGTAAAGTTCATCCCCGGCATAAGCCACATACAGAGTCTCTTCCCCCGTCTGGGCATCCTTGTGAAAAGATAAACCAGAAGGCCACTCAAACGGAGTCAAAACACTAAATTTAATCTCCCCAGTTGCCCGCTCCAAACAGTAAACAGTTTGCTCCGTCTTATCGCAAACCCAAATTTCCTCATCCCGGACAGTGATATTTTCCACCCCGATACCGGGAGCGCAAAACCGAGTAATTTCTCGACCAGTTTTCACGTCAAAAACCAGAATATAGCCCAATCTCTGGCAAGTCACGTAAAGCGTAGATTTCCAAACTGCAATCCCGTCAGCAGCATAAGGAAGCGAAACAAAATGTTCCGGTGTGAGTTCACCCATCGCCCCATCCCGAATTGCCTGGGGACAGCAACAAATATCCTGATCCCGCGAAAACCAGAGAGTATCTTCCCAAATAGCCAGCCCGGTTGCGCCCGCAAACTTGGCCGTTTGACAAGGATTCAAAACATTAGTGTTGTCAGTTTCTCGATCGATCTCCAGTAACAGCCCTTCGGCGCGATCGACCGCGAACAACCTATTTCCTAAAAAAGCAATGCCGTGCAGTGCGTAGACCCCGATCGGTCTTACCATCCGCAGCCCCGAAGGCTGTTTGTCCGAGAGAACAGGTGAATCGAGATTCATGCTAAATTTCTTGCCGGTATTGTACAGAAGACCTGATTTGTAACTTGTAGCCGATCGCGTGAGGTTCAGCAGCAAAATTGCTGAGGTTCCTGATATCCAGGACTGACGCATCAACCGGGCTTTTTTACGAATATATTTCGTTGTAGCCTCTTACCAGAGCTAAAAAACCCGGAATATTAGTCTTTGTCTAAATTGGGTTTAACAAGCTCAACCCAAATTGCTGCCATGAATGCGAGTAAGTATAACTACTAAGCTACCACTGAAAAACGCGACACAGAATTCAATCTTGGTCAGAGCAGCAAAACTAATCGTATCTGCCTCAAGATAGAAACTAAGTACAACAGATTACTATATCCGTCAAAACCTTGGGTAGAGTGACATCTCCAGACACTGACCGCTTGGGCGGATCGCGTGCTGGCTTCCAAGAATCACTTCTTAGATTTTCTGGTTGTTCCCTTACGGGATTTCGGCACTTGGCTAGACTTTTGGGCCCCCGCTAGATCGCCTGCACAGACAGTTTCCTTTCCCGACCATCCATCGGTACTAATGAGATTAATCCCTCGGTTACGAATTACTAAACCTGAAGCAACATCTCTGTCAATAGTGAACCCACATTCAGGGCAATGATGAACTCTTACTTTCAGGTTTTTTTTAACTGTCGCACCACATTCAGGACATTCTTGACTTGTCCCTCGGCTATTGACTTCTGCAAAGAATTTTCCTAACTTCCAGCAAACATACTTGACGATAGAACGAAATTGTCCAAATCCACCATCAAGCAGATGTAGCCCGTGCATCCCCTTAGCCATGATCCGAAAGTCTAAATCTTCCATGAATATCATGTCAGCAGACTCACACAGAGCATGAGCTTGTTTAAAGTGAAAATCTTTGCGGGTATTGTCAATTGTGTGGTGCATCCGCGCCACCTTGATGCGTTGCTTATAGTAATTATTTGACCGGTTCTTTTTCCTAGATAGTCTGCGTTGCAGCGATTTCAGCTTGAAGAGCATCTTCCTCAAAAATTTGGGCGGTTTTACGAGAACGCCATCACTGGTAGCGAGAAACTTTTGTAAGCCAATGTCTACACCAATCGGATGACCGTGAGGCATCGGATCGGGTACATTAACATCAGACTGAATGTTGATACTGGCATACCAGATATCAGCTTTCTTGATTATGCGTACCTGTTTAATTGCGAAACCATCTGGGATTGGTCTATGCAAATTAATCTGAATATCGCCAATTTTAGGTAAAAGGATCGTATTGCCAGATATAGGATATTCTTTAAACTGTGGAAATAGTAGAGACTTAAATTGCCCATACTTCTTAAACCGAGGAAACCCAGTCCCTCTTGCTTGAAAAGCTTCCCATCCTCGATGTAACTGCTTTACGGCTTGCTGTAAGACTTGAGAAGGGACTTGACCTAATCGGGGAAATACTTTCTTGGCTTTTGGCAATGCGTTAAGTTGTTTGATCTCGTTAGGGAATGGCAGCTCGGCAGACATGATATATTCGTGTTTTATGGAACATCGATCAATCAAGCATTTCCTACTATTACACCAATCTTTAATCTCTGCTAACCCATAGTTATAAGCCACTCTGCACGTTTCCATCCACCCAGACAGTTTTTCCTGTTGGGTGGCATCTGGATATATGCGATAGCGGTAAGTCATGGTTAGCATAGAGTTATTATAACATGATTTACTTGGGATAAGTATTCCAGTAAATGTATATTTAGTAGGTATTGAGCCTACTAAATATACGCGGCTTTCATCCCGTCGCTCATCTGGAAATAGAGCGCGGGTCTTCCCGCCTGCTAAGATAAAAATGTGCGATCGAGTTCTTAGGTTCATCAGAAGGCAGGTTCGTCATGGCTTTGAAGTCTGCTCTAAACATCGGTACCCTTTCCTTAATTCTGTCTTTAGAGGCAGTTGCCGCTGGTAGTTTCTTAATACCAGCAAAGGCTCTCAACAGCCCCGCAAACAGCGTTCACCCCCCCTCACGACCGCAGCTACCCCTCAACTGGCAAACAGTTCAAACCCTCTCCCCAACCGGAAGCAGACCGAACACCCAGCAACCGGGAGCCACGTGGAATAACTTTCAACCGCCGGAGCAGGGAGTACCCGGAAGGCGCGAAGGCGGAGGAACCCGCGGCTTAGCTTGCCCCACTGCTACAAATGCCTTAACTGCCTTGATTCCCCAATCAACTATGGGGCAAACCATATCAGAAAAGCCGACATTTTTCTACTACCTTCCAGCAGCCCTCGACAAAACCGTTCAGTTTGAGTTAGCAGGCGAAAGGGACAAAACACTATACAAAAAAAGTTTTCGGATGGTAACTAGCCGTGCTGGTGTCGTTAGCGTCAGCCTAGGCTCCGACGGCGAGTCGCCAGCCCTGGAAGTTGGCAAAAACTATAAACTGTACTTTACTATCAAATGCAGCGCCAAAAACTATAGAGATGAAGTTCTTGTTTCTGGCTGGATCAACCGCACCGCACTGGCCCCAACCGTGAAAACAGAGTTGGATCGATCGCCCGACCGTCGCGCCCAGCTCAGTATCTTCGCCCAACAAGGTCTCTGGTACGAGTATCTAGCAACTCTAGCTCAATTGCGCATGGAGTCTCCCAGCGACGCCAGTTTAGCGCTCAAGTGGTCAGAAGTGTTGAGTTCAGTCGAACTCGGCAACATCTCCCAAGAACCATTAGTCCCAAATGTGTTAACACCTATAACAAGAAAATAATTCGAGTTGTGCAGCAATTACCAAAGACCCGGTTTCGAGCGCGGTATTTGCCAGCGCCACAGATGATTTTTGGTTGTTCCGGGTTTTTTGGTCGATCGTCCTCAATCAAATAAAATTTTTGTGCTAACCAGCATTTCTAGCTCGCTTACCTCTTGAAAGCCGGATTGTTGAAATTTTTATAGTCAAATTCCGCTCAATAGTAAGTGGTAAACTTGCAGAGTCAAGGAGCCGACAAACTTATTTTACAAAAAATATTAATTATGCGCCCGAGAGCAAATATTGCCATATTTCGGTTGGGGATTTCACTTCTAACTACGCTCCCGATCGCTTGTTTTTATGCCAATCAAGCTATATCCCAAACTTCTGATATTTCTCAGGTGCCCGCGGCCGCCGACAACTCAGCAGATCCGCGCAACGAAGTATTAGCACTGCAAAAACTCGAAATCAAGCAGGATGAAACTGCAACCAACTTAAATCAACGCCCGGATTTTTATGAAAACAACCCTCTTGACAACCAGCCCGATCGCTGTTCCACAATTAACCAAACGGATTGTGATACCCGCCAGTCGTCCGAAGCAAAAAATCTGGTTGACAACGATCGAAAATGTCAGAACCAGCTACATTGCAATGTTTTAGCCCAGAACCAACAAACTGCCCCTCCAAACCTGCCGCCGCCACCGACTCAGCCAGATCCAAATCGCGATCGATTTCTGCAACCCGCCCCCCAGCCTTCGCCAGAACCTCCCCAAATACCGCCAACAGTTGCGCCCCAACCCCCGTCGCCAGTTCCGCAGCCGCTGCCGAATCAGCTAATTCAGGTACAGAAAATTCAAGTAGTTGGCAGCACAATTTTAAGTCAAGACGAAATTAATGCCTTAATCAAGCCGTTTGAGGGTCGTTCTGCCACCCTAGAACAGCTCAAACAAATCGCCGACAAAATTACTGAAATTTACCTTAATCGCGGCTACATCACTACCAGAGCAGTCTTGCCAGGGCAAACTATCACCGCAGGGGTAGTCCAAATTCAAGTGATCGAAGGCAAGCTGGGCAAAATTGAGGTAGAAGGAACTAAAAGATTGCACCCAAGTTACATCCGCAGCCGGATTCGACTCGGTGCCGGAATGCCTTTAAGCACAGCTTTACTAGAAGATCAACTCCGGCTGCTGCGAGTCGATCCTTTATTTGATAATGTGGAAGCTA
>JAYUGZ010000702.1:0-3514 GCA_043767465.1 Cyanobacteriota bacterium | reverse complement strand
ATCGCCCCAACAGACTTCGGTTCCTGACGCACGTCCCAAATCCATTGATTTTCGGTTAACGGAACCGTTATCAAAGGTGCAAGTTTCGCGTGCAAACCGTTGACAATTGACAAACCTGCTGCTACCGCTTGATTAATTTCTGGTAGCCATTCCGGGGGCAAAACACCGCCGGATGGAGCAATACCAATTAGCAGAATATCCGGCGCAAATTGCAGTGCTTCTGCAACGGAAGCAACGATCGGTAATTGTTGAGGAATACCAGTTAATTCAGCCAAAGATTGTCCTGTACATTGGCGGTCAATTACTGCTACAATTTGTGCTTCGCTGTAGCGCAAGAATGCTAAGCCTGTTTTGCCGGAAGCACCGAGAATTCCCTCGTGCAGCAAGATAGCAACTTTGCCATTTTTGATTGGATAGTTTTCAGTCATTGGTTCAGTGTAGGTGGTATCATAGCATCTCCTGATTTTGAGCGATACTTCTATTCTACAATGTCAATTCGCTGCACTCCCAATCCCGATCGCCCATTTGGCAGCAAACACCCATTTTCGATACTTGCGCCCGTAAAAGGATCGTCAATTAAATTCAAGTGACTGTCCAAATCCAAGTAATCAGCGAGGGGAGAAAGTTGGGCTGCTGCGGTATTTGCGATCGCACTATCGGAATAGCAGCCGAACATCACCTGCAAATTGCAGGCTTTTGCAGTGTGAATCATCCGCATGGCTTCCGTTAATCCGCCGGATTTCATCATTTTGATATTGATGCCGTGGACGCACTGTGCTAACTTGGGTATATCCGAACTATTGAAGCAACTTTCATCAGCAAAAATTGGCAGCGGCGATTGACGGTACAGTTCCGAGAATTCAGCCAGATCCGCGACTGGTGAAAGCGGCTGTTCGACATAATTTATGTTATATTTTTCCAGCCAGTGACACATTTCTACAGCATCTTTTAAACTCCAACCGCCGTTAGCATCAACACTGATTTTAATGTTAGCTGGTGCTTCCTCAAGCACTGCGATTAACATAGCTTTGTCGGCTTCAATTCCTTCGGGATTGCCCAATTTTATCTTGACGGCGCGGTATTTGATGCTTGCGGGATCTGTCGCATTTTTGCCCAACCAATCGCGCACTCTGTCTCTGGCACTCCTCGGCGAATTTATGCCGATGGTGACGGATGTGGGGACAATGCGCGATCGATCTAATCCCCACATTTTCCACAGCGGGAAGCCTGCTTTTTTGCCCAGCCAGTCGTGGATTGCCATGTCGATGCCGGCGCGGGCGGCGGAGGGTAACTCGACTTCTGTGAAGATTTGTTCGACTTTTTGGCGATCGCACGGAGTAAACTTTTCTAGCACCGGTGCAACTTCCTGCAATGCTGCTAGCAGACTTTCGGTAGTTTGGGGCTTAGAACCTGTGGAAAAGGGCGATGCTTCTCCCCAACCTTCGATACCTTCGTGGGTTAATTTTACCCACAAATTCGTAGTTTTGGCTGTTGTACCGCGACTGATGGTAAGCGCAAACCGTTTGCGGACAGTGAAGGTTTCTATTTGAAGCTGCATGATTAGTTATAACCTGTGGATTGCAGGGTTTAAAAGCATAATCTTTGTTTTGATATTTTACTAAACATCTGTAATAAAGCCAAGTGCTAATTGTAAACTATGCCATAATTATCGGTAAGGAAGGTGTACATTTCGATATAAATTAGCAACGAAATATCATGCCAATTTACTTTTATAGCACTCGCAGCGAATACGGCAGTTTCTCTAACTTTTCCCGTCACGGATTCGAGTTAGACGGAGAATACTGGCCGACTACCGAACATTATTTTCAAGCACAAAAGTTTCCCAAAACAGAGCACTGCGACCAAATTCGCCAAGCAAAAACGCCGAAAGATGCTGCGAACATGGGGCGCGAACGCTCTCGTCCCCTGCGCCAAGATTGGGAACAAGTCAAAGATGATATCATGCGAAAAGCCGTACTACACAAATTTGAAACTCATGCCGATATCCGCGAAATTTTACTCGCTACCGGGGAGGAGCAAATAGTCGAAAATGCACCCGGAGATTACTATTGGGGTTGTGGCAAAGATGGCAGCGGCAAAAATATGTTGGGAAAGATTTTAATGGAAGTGCGAGAGATTTTGCGAAAAGGTACGTAGCGAGTAAAACATAACTTACAATTTTGCAGTCAGGACTTCAGTCCTTTCTTTCTAAATTCAAGAAAGAGGACTGAAGTCCGAACGATCGAACCCATGATAAAGCAGGACTTATTTAATCCTAAGTCCTGCGAGGGTGCTAAGCGAGCATTTCCTCAATTTTATTAAACAAGCTGAGTCAAACATCCGCCCGAGCAACTGTCAAATGCTGTGCCAATCTCCTCAGGCTGTTCTAGTAGAGGGTTTAGCCTCTCCTCGGAGACTGCAAAGCAGGGGAAACGGTAAAAACCCTGCACCACTTTTTTGTTTTAACAACTACTGTCAACCGGAATTAACTTTTATTGTCGCAAGTACAGCATTGTTCGCCAGTCGCCTCCCGGACACCGTTCTCCTTAGGTTGGCGATTCACAGGTAAAACAGCAAAACTCCTGTTCTGGTTAAAGTTTGTTGTTATTAATGCTGTATATTTCTATTCTGTGCGATTTCTAGAAAGTGTTAGCTGTTGTACAGAATTCTTTACAATTTTTTGACTTATTTCCCTAATGTCTGGCTTACTTGCCGCAGTTGCTGTTGAATTCGGTTGAATTTTTTTTCTTCTTCTGTCAGTAAAGAATTGTCGATCGGCGATCGCATATCCCACTGCAACTCTGAGAGTAACAGCAAACATCCCGCCATAATTATGCCTGTGGTTAGATATTGCCAAGGGGTAACGAAGGTTAATAGAGGTATGCTAAATAAATGAGTTAGCCCGATCGCGATAAAAGTGCGCGATCGCAAACCGAGCCCAGTACAAAAATAGCCGATCGCGCTCAACCCCAACCACAAATCGCACAGATGCAGCAACAAGCCACTCCAACAGGCAAAAATACTGCAATCCGTCAGCACCAAACCAGAAATCATCAAAATCGCCCAAGCATAAAGAATCCAGCTAACCCGCTCAACCTTTACCCAAAACAAAGTCAAAACCGCCATTACCGCAGTGCCAATTAGAGTCACTGTTGACCACAAAATCGCCTGAAAGCTCCAACTAAGCGGGACAAACTGAGCCGTAAAAAAAATCCCCGCCGTCACCACAGCCCAAAGCAGAAAAGTTTGGTCAATGCGGGTATAAAATCCTGAGAAAAGAGTAATATTTCCGACTTTCCAGCGGAGGCGCAAGAGGCCTGCGAGGTCTTGTACGTCGAGATGTTGTTGTTTGGAGCGGATTAGAGGTTCACAGGGGTTGAAGAAGGTCATTCCGTATAGTTTAAAATATCAAGTTTTGCGTATTGTAACAAAACTACACGAATATTTTGCAGATTTTTATATCCTTTTTTCTCGTTCCCCGGCTCTGCCTGGGGACGCAGATCCGGAGGCTCTG
>JAYUGZ010000701.1:0-3519 GCA_043767465.1 Cyanobacteriota bacterium | reverse complement strand
GGCTAATCCCACACTTTTGAATGATGCGGAACTGCACTTAGCTGTCAGGGAATTTGCCGGAAAAGTAGCAGGCGATCGCAGTTACAAAGAATCGGCTCAGTTTTTCCTGAGAGATGCTAGACAAATTCGATCTTACGGCTCATTTAAAGTAGCATTATATGAATATTTAATCTCATCGGTCGAACCAGAATACGGCGGGCGGCAATTTAATGAACGTTTGTACAAGTACATCAAAAATACATTTCCAGAACATGACTCTGTAAAATTAAATAATATATTGTTAGTTCGGACTTGCCAGCAATTGTTCAACTTCTTAGTAGTGGAAAATTCCCAACATCCCAGCCACTACGTTTTTTACGACTTGGTGCACAACCTCGGCCCCAGTCGTACTATGGGTTTACTACTAAAACTCGTACTGCTTTCGGGCAAAGTTAAACCCGAGTTGGAAAAGCGATTTTCTGTTTTGTTTAATCACTATGAAGGTAAAGCTTCAAATGAAATTATGTGGTTTGTCAAATCATTGGAAAATTTAAATGTAGCTTTGGTTGTTAATTTTGGGAATGCAGATTTGTCTTTGGTTAAGCAGCATCTGATTTTGAATTAGAAAAATAAGCAGAGCGGTTTACTCCAAGTTCGATCGGGCAAATATCAGTGATATAATAAATTATGTTGAGTATGCAGCAAAATTATGCCAACCCAAACGTTCACAGATTATTTCAACTTTCTCACTCCCAGCGATATTCGACTGAAAGGGACAAGAATTGGCATTGAAACAATCCTTTATGATTACATCGATTGCGGCCGCGCACCTGATGAAATTGCCCAAACTTATCCTTCCCTCACCCTCGAACAAGTTTATGCGACAATTCTGTATTATCTCCAAAATCGAGAACCTGTGAGTGATTACCTCAGAAATTGGATAGAACACGGTCACAAAATGAGAGAAGAACAGCGCCTTAATCCCCCGCCTGTTTCTGAAAAGCTCCGCCAACTGAGGGCAGAAAGAAAAGCCAAAACTAGCCAATGAACCTGCAATACCTAATTGATGAAAATGTCAATCCAATTTATCCCAATCAAATTAGTTGTTGTAGGGTGCGTCAGTTTTTAGGTTACTATCAAAAACTCAGGTTTTTCAGACTGACGCACCCTACTAATTGTGCCAGTTGCGTCCAGTTGTCGTAGGGTGCGTCAGTTTTTAGGTTACTATCAAAAACTAGGATTTTCCAGACTGACGCACCCTACTAATTGTGCCAGTTGCGTCCAGACTGACTAAGTAAAAAACAATATGATCAGCTATCTCAAAGGCACAGTCGCCGATATCAGCAAAGGCAGCAACCGCGTCATCTTGATTCTCGAAGTCAATGGAATTGGTTATGCAATCCAGATTTTGCCCCGCGTGACTGGTGAATTGCCAGCATCCGGCGAAGTCGCCCAAATCTTTACTCACCAGCAAGTTAAGGAAGACCAAATCATATTGTATGGTTTTGGTAGCGCGGCAGAACGCGATTTGTTTCGGCAGTTGACGAGTGTTAGCGGTGTTGGTGCTCAACTGGCGATCGCACTTCTCGATACTTTAGGATTGCAGGACTTGGTAAAGGCGATCGTCGGCGCTAACACCCGCATCCTCGCCAAAACCCCCGGTGTGGGCGCAAAAACCGCTGAACGCCTCGTCCTCGAACTCAAAAACAAACTCTCGGAATGGAGACAGGAAGCAGGTTTGACAACTTCAATGGCCGCCGGAGTCCCCCCAGCGATTCAAGAAGAAGTCGAGATGGTTTTGCTGGCGATGGGATACACTGGGGCGGAAGTCTTGGATGCCTTGCAAAACCTCTGTCAAGACGATAGTTTGTCCGGTAAAGGTGCGGAAGATTGGATTCGTGAGGCGATCGGGCATTTGAGCCGATAATCCCTTACCCAATCAAGAAACCGGGCATAAAACCCCAAATTCTACCCAGCCAACAAACCCATCCTTAACAAAAATTTGATCCTTCACGCTTCTCCTGTGATATCATTGCAGATTGTGGCTCATACTCTACAAACCCGGTCGGGCAGTCCGAGTAAGCTTGCTGAGGGTAAAGTCATTTGACTCCCCGTGATGCAAGAATCCCCCGCATTCATGCGTGGGGAACGCCAAATCGTACAAAAAAACATAAAATTCAAGTCATGCCACTTACACAACAGCGCAAACTAGAAATCATGGGCGACTACCAAACCCATGAAACCGACACCGGTTCAGCAGATGTCCAAGTCGCCATGCTGACTGATCGCATCACCAAACTCAGCGCCCACCTGAAAATCAACCAAAAAGACTTCGCATCTCGGCGCGGTTTGATGATGATGATCAGCCGCCGTAAGCGCCTGCTGGCCTACATCCAAAAAGGAAGCATGGAACGCTACAAAGCACTGATTGCCCGTCTAGGCATTCGCGGCTAAACACCAAAGCGAAAATTTGCGACAATATTCAAGAATCTTGGACAAAAGCCAGCAGGATTTACGCACCGATCGCAAATCCGTTTCAAACCGTTGATTAACCGTCAGAGTTGCGTAAACCCTCGCCAAGATTTATTGAATAAATGTTCGAGATTTCAGGTTAAAGATAAAATATGTCCTCCGAACCACCCAGCCAGCGCCTACCCTTTGAACCGGCCTCAAATCGGAAAAAAACGCCGAAAAAGCCCCCAGAATCCGAAGCAAAGCTAGTCACAGAAGAACCAAAACCAGACAAGCAGCCCAAAGCCACAAAAAAAACAGGCCCGCAGGCGCAATCCATCCCAGAAGCAGTCAGCAAACGCATGATATCCCGCATAGCGGTATTCTGCGGCGTACCGACAATCCTGGGAATTTCCACATTTTTTGTGAGTTATTTGATAGTCAGCAAAGGCTTGTTTGAATTGCCTAACACAGCAGTATTGTTGGTAAGCATGGGCTGTTTTGGTTTAGGCGTACTGGGATTAAGCTACGGAGTCCTCTCGGCTTCCTGGGATGAAGAAACTTCAGGAAGCACTCTGGGGTGGGAAGAATTTAATACTAATTTTGGACGGATGCGAGAAGCGTGGCGCGCCGCTAAACCGAAAAGTTAGTCATTAGTCATTAGTTATTAGTCATTAGTCATTAGTCAGTAGCCATCGGTGTCAACTTAAGGTTAAACCCAGTCAGAGACTGCTGTTTGACGATTAGCCCCAGATCCCCCCTAGCCCCCCTTAAGAAGGGGGGGACAAGAACTTCCTTCAAAGTCCCCCTTCTTAAGGGGGATTTAGGGGGATCGAGACTTAGGTAAAAACGAGATTTTTCGCATTCCATCCGTGTCATAATTCGTGTCTTAGCGCAACAGACCAAGGGAAAAAAAATATGATTATTGTCATGAAAGCCGGCACTCCAGCAGCCGAGATCGATCGCCTAGACGAAGAGCTCCGCACTAACTGGGGTTTGACACCAGAAAAAATCGTCGGGCGTTACAAAACCGTCATGGGTTTGGTGGGCGACACCGTTGAGCTCGAACCGATGCAACTGCGCGAAATG
>JAYUGZ010000700.1:0-3519 GCA_043767465.1 Cyanobacteriota bacterium | reverse complement strand
ACTTTATGGCATTTGGTGATAATTTTTTAAGTCGCTGTCTAATGACCAAGAAAATGGGATACAAGCCCCGTCCTTCTAGGACGGCTTTATCTTTATTTTCCTAATAAGCTACCTGAATACATCGTTTTGCGTTCTATTCGTGAGCTTGCAATATTCCGCAAGTTTCTCATATTCTTCATCGGAACATCTAATAGTTAATTTTTTCATGCCGTCAATATGCCGTCAGTTATGCTAAGATAATAACATGAAAGCAAGATTTCGATACAGATTCTACCCAACCGACCAGCAGCAGCAGAGCCTGGCTCAACTGTTCGGCTGTGTGCGCGTGGTCTGGAACGATGCGCTTGCACTGTGCAAACAGTCTGAGAAAAAGCCCAGTTCAGCAGAACTGCAAAAAGTCGTAATTACCCAGGCTAAAAATACTGAAGAAAGGGCTTGGCTAGGAGATGTGTCGTGCGTCCCGTTACAACAATCGGTTGCCGACTTAGATATCGCTTTCAAGAACTTTTTCAACTCCTGCAAAGGAAAGCGAAAGGGACGTAAAGTTGGATATCCTAATTTCAAGAAAAGAACTAGCAGTCAGTCGGCACGTTTTAGAGTTGGAGGATTTTCTTTAAAAGGTGATGGAATTTATCTAGCAAAGATTGGAATTGTCAATCCAATATGGTCTAGAAAGTTGCCATCTGAGCCGAGTTCGGTCACGGTAATCAAGGATTGTGCAAACCGTTATTTCCTAAGTTTTGTCGTAGAGGTTGAGCCAGTTAAGTCCGAGGCAAAGAATTTGAGTATCGGGATTGATTTAGGAATTAAAACCTTTGCAGTGATGAGCAACGGCGAGAAAGCTGAAAGTCCTAGCTCCAAGAAGTTAGACCGGAAAGTTCGCAAACTGCCACGCAAATTAGCTCGTCAACCAAAAGATTCCAAAAGAAGGGATGTAACTCGCATCAGAATCGCCAAGTTGCACAATCAGATTGCCGATACCCGTAAAGATTTCCTGCACAAATTATCAACCAAAATAGTCAACGAAAACCAAGTGATTATTTTGGAAGATTTGAATATTTATGGCATGGTAAGGAATCGCAAGCTTTCTCGTGCAATTAGCCAGCAGGGATGGAGAGAATTCCGAACACTTTGCGAGGCTAAGTCTGAAAAGTTTGGTAGGGAGTTTAAGGTGATTAGTCGATGGGAACCCACCAGTCAAGTTTGCTCAGACTGTGGGTTCAAGTGGGGCAAAATCGATTTATCTATCCGCTCGGTACTTTGTTTAAGTTGTGGCACTGAGCAAGATAGAGATGAGAATGCTGCTAGGAATATAGTTCAAGTCGGGATGGGGAATCGCCACGACTCTAAATGGGCGCAGAGGGACTGTCAGACTATTTCGGTAGCAAGACCCGATGAAGCGTCAAGAATCACCGCTCCTGATAGACGGTGAGTATTTCAACTACAGAAAATTGGTAGAATAAGTAGAGACGCTGCGATCGCACAAGGTCGGAGAACGATCGACTAATTCGGAGATTTTGTGAGGAGTTGGGGATTGAGGTGCCGTTTTAGGGAATGGGGGAGTATTTTCAAAGATGGAGACTCAACTATACGAGAAATTCATTCAAAAGGTAATTATTTTAGGTAAACAAAAGGAATTTTCATTAACCTCTTCGATCGACAACTATTTAATCATGAATTATCGGCTTAAATTAGAACGAATCGATAAACTAAAAGCTTGGCTAGATGGGTTTAGACCGTTCGATTCCACGCTTGTCGCCGAACTCAAAAAGCTCTATGATGTTCGCTTTACTTATAACTCAAATGCCATTGAGGGTAATACTTTAACCCAAAGTGAAACGGAATTAGTTTTAACGAAGGGCATTACTGTGGGGGGCAAAACCCTTGACGAACATTTAGAAGTTATTGGACATAAGGAGGCGATCGATTATATTGAAAATTTAGCCCAAAAAGATACGGAGATTAATGAATGGGAAATTAAGCAAATTCACAATCTGATTCTCCGCAAAATTAACCCGGAGGAAGCGGGTAGTTATCGCACTCTGGATGTAATGGCGGCAGGAACGAACTATCGTTATCCTCCCCATTATTTACTATCTCAATTAATGGGGGATTTTGCGATATGGCTCAACTCGGAATCTGCTTTAAGGCTCCATCCAGTTGAATATGTAAGTATCGCTCATTATCGGTTTGTTTCTATCCATCCTTTTCGGGATGGGAATGGTCGAAGCGCTAGATTATTAATGAATTTACTCTTAATCCGTGCAGGCTATCCGATTGTGGTGATTGACAACCAAATCCGCAATGATTATATTAATGCTTTAGCCTACGGACAACAAAACCAAGACGATTTAAGCCAGCTTTTTGCATTGATTTTTGATGCTACGATTAGTTCGCTTGTGGAAGTTTTAAGATTATTGGTGACTGCAAGTAGCAGCAGGGGAAAGGGACAGGCTTTTTATCAGGAGATTACTGATTTTCTCGATCGCAGCGGTGGTTTAGGGAATGGGGAATAGGTAAAATAAGATCGTTCGATCGCACCAACGCTATCTCACAAACGCTCCCTCACCTTGGAGATGGTTCGGAATCTCGATCGATAATTAAGGATTCCGTAGGAGATTCCGATCGATTCTTATCCTGCGCAAAAACTTAGAAACCTGAAGGCCAAGAAAAAGCCGCCCTAAAAGGACGGGACTTTAGCACTCCGCTCATTACCAACAACTATCAAGGCAACTCAACGGAACTCGGTTTAGCAATGTGAGGCAAGCCCCAGCCTAATTTTTCCCGCAAAATGTGGAAAAACTCAAAAGGTTGCACCCTCACGAAGCGGGCGCGGTAAGGAGCTCGCTCTATTTGCACCCAATCCTCGGGCAGAACATAACATCCGCCGTTCCCGTCTACCACCATTACCAGGCGGTTCGGACTTGCCGGCAAAATCTTCACCGGCTCAGTGTTGCTAAACACCAGAGCTCGCGAAGCCATTGAATGGGGGCAAATAGGGATCAATTGCAGCACCGGTACTCCGGGAATAATTACAGGCCCGCCGGCAGAAAGGGCGTAAGCTGTCGATCCTGTCGGAGTCGAGATAATTACCCCATCTGCGGCAATGTCCACAGAAGCGTGATTTCCGATCGCCACTTCAAAATGACACATACAAGTCAGCGGTTCCCGGTGCAGCACCATTTCATTGAGACAAAGCGCTTCCCAAAGGCAGTCATTTTCCCGAAACAGCCGCACGGCGAGCATCGATCTTTCTTCTATTTCGTATTCTCCGGCAATTACCTTTTCCAAAGCTTGCGGGAGCAAGTTCAGGTAAGTTTCTGTCAAAAAGCCCATGTGACCGGTATTGACAGTCAGCAGCGGCACTCCGATGGGAGCGACTTGGCGAAATGCCGACAGCACGGTGCCGTCGCCGCCCAAAACCACTGCAAACTCCATGTCGCTGTCAAAACCGGGGGGGACGAGTTGGTCGATCGGAGTATGGCACATCGGGCGATCGGGGCTAGAATAGCCCAGAAT
>JAYUGZ010000699.1:0-1322 GCA_043767465.1 Cyanobacteriota bacterium | reverse complement strand
ATAGGCGGTTCTGGTAGACTAATTAACGGTATCGGCACTACAGATATTTCTACAGCAAATTGGCTGAAAACTATCAATACTGGCACAACTGCGGGTGATGGTTTTGGAACTGCGGCGGCGGCTGGGCCTTTGGGAAATGGAGGCGCTAATGCTGATGGAATTGCGATTTTTGATGTTCCGGTTGCCAGTATAACTAATACAACTGTTCCGATTGATGCTGTATTTTTTGGCACTGGTGTAGGGACTGCAAATCCTGCGACTGGGGGTTATGTATTGCCAACAAATGATATCTACAATAATGCACAAGGAACTTTTGGGAAAGGAACTAATATAACTCTTTTTCCCGATCCTGCTGGCGGTGATTTTACTAAGTTAACTGGAACTTACAATGCTGTTACGGGTACTTGGACGACTCCCCGCACAGCTACTACTGTGACTAATCCTACTACACTGGCAAATATTACTCCGGCAGTGACGATCGCCACTACCAATCCTTTACCCGACTTAACCATCATCAGCAGCGCCCCTGCGACAGCAACTGTTAACACTCCCTTCAACTACACGCTGACATTAGCTAACGGCGGTACTGCTGCTGCGACGGTCGTTCGCGCCAACTTCACTTTACCTGCGGGGGTGACATACAATTCGGCCTTGGGTACGGGTTTTACTGCGACTCAAGCCGCTGGAGTTGTGACTTTTACTGGCGGTGCGATCGCGGCTGGTGGTAGCATTCCCCTAACTGTTAATGTGACTCGTACTACTGCGGGTACTGTCACTAGCGCTGTTGGGGCCGCAGTTGCCGATCCGGCGCCCGGTACGATCGCCGAAAGCAATGAAACCAACAATTCCTCGACTACCGCCGTCACTACAACTGTGACAGCGATTGCTAACACTCCACCAACGATCGCACCGAGTGCAGCTTCTACATTTTTAACAGTTCCTAGTTTATCAGGTGTCATCAACGACCCGACAGATCCGGCTAAGAATTTCGGCGTTAACTTCACTCTAGCCGATGCGGAGACTGCTGCGGCCAACCTGACATTAACCGCAACCAGCAGCAACACTGCTGTGGTTCCCAACGGTAGCTTAAACTTAGCCCTCAGCGGAACTGGCGCAAGTCGCAATTTGAAAATTAATCCTGTAGGTGTCGGTTATGCTGACATTACAGTAAGCGTTAGCGACGGCACAAACACAACATCTACTGTTCTAAAATACGCCGCTTCTGCTGCTTCTGGAACTCCTGCGATCAGTCGCTTTTTGACTGGAACAAGTGATGCGAGTACGGCGATCGCGATCGACTCCAACTATATGTTAGTTGGCGA
>JAYUGZ010000698.1:0-1323 GCA_043767465.1 Cyanobacteriota bacterium | reverse complement strand
GTCAAGCCTTTTTCGTCCCGCCAAACATTCGCTTCTTCTACCAGAGGTTCCCGAATTTCTAATCCGAGAAAATTCCAATCTGTTTGAATTTGCGCCATGTGCCACAAAAACCGTCCCCTACCGCAGCCGATATCTAAGTGTAGTGGCAAATTTAAATCAGTATATATTTTAGTCCAATCAGGGGGACTTGCGGATACTTGATATCTCATCGATAGGGGATTGACGTGTTCTCTAATTCTAACTCTTCCCAATTTTGCTGTCTCCTGAATGTAATTTTTAACCGCTGATGTGGGCAGATTAACGCGGATTAACGCAGATAAGTAATGGTTTTTGCGATGCTGTCTAATGCTTTTTTAATTAATGACAAATAAAAAGTTGTAGAGGAACAATTTTTTATTGTTCATTATTGCATTAGGCTTCTGGTTCAATGCCTGCTGCTCTTAATTGCGTGGTTAGTCGATCGCCCCGCTGCCTTTCCCTTTCCACCATCTCTGCTCCCCACAATAACATCTCTCCATTCTCATCCCACCACCGCAGCCAATATCCCGTTCTTTCGGCTTTTGTTCCCTCCCAAACACCCAGAAATAACCCAACTCCAGCAATCCAATAACGATTATTTGCATCGGGTTGCTGTTTTTTATAGCGTGGTGGTAAGTCCAATCGTAACTCCAAATGATGTACCATTAGAGCCCCGATCGCAGGTTGAAAATGTACATAGATTGGAGCTTTCAATATTTGTTCGTAAAAATGCCATTTTCCGGGAATATAACTTTGTTTTGCAGAATATTCATCCTGATAACGAGGAGGATTATCTGGCACAAACTCCATGACAACTGCCGGAATATCTCCTTCTAAGTTGGGCGTATAACTGCGGCGGATTTCTCGATCGGGAAGGGGCTGTACGTTGGTGGCATAAAACAGATCGGGAGTTTTTATAACTAGCTGATCGTTGAAATTCACACAAATCGCCAGATGAGCTGCAACTAATGTTCCCTCCAACATTAGCCCTGCAATTTCTAAGCTTTCGCGTAAGGCGGCGGCGATCAAAGGCTGATCGACATCTTGCAGGGGATACTCGTCTAAAGTGAAAGTTTTTGGCAATTTTTCCCAGGATATTTTCAATTGTATTGGATTGACTGTCATGGTATTTTACCTCTTAGTAAGAATGTGGTGGAACTGCTGACAATGATTTTCGATTGAATAGTATCGCCTATTTTTTAAGCTTCTGGTTCAATACCTAATGCTCTTAATTGTGCGGCCAATATGGACGATCGTTCTCGTTCTTGTTCGGCTCGTTCTCGCTGTTGTTCGGCTTGCTGTTGA
>JAYUGZ010000697.1:0-3528 GCA_043767465.1 Cyanobacteriota bacterium | reverse complement strand
TAGGGCATAGGGCAATGCGAGTTATCCGTTGCGAGTCAGGCCCAAAACTCAAAACTGATAACTCACAGGCAAAAACCCAAAACTTCCCCACTGCTTTCACTCGATCGCACATCTCCCATTTAAAACCCCTATGCTCCTCTGTCCCCGCTGCCAATTTGAAAATCCCGATCTCAACAAATTTTGTCAACAGTGCGGAAATTCGCTAATTTACAAAGTTTGTCACCAATGCGGCACCCAAGTCGCTTTTAACACCAAAGAATGTCAGAATTGCGGCGTCGCAACAGGTCAAGTGTGGCGGGCGATTATCTGCGGCCGATCGAACTTTCCAGCAGTCGAGCCAGACGAGTCAAGCATTCCCCCAACCGAACTAGCACAAAAAACCGACAATTTTCCAGAAATTGCATCAGCCCAAAACCGCCCCGAACCAATCACAGACGCCATTCAAACACAAATCACCGCCGACGCACTCCCAGCATCAGCCGCCCCAACTTCTCCACAGCCCGAGGCCGCTGAATTCAAGAGCCGTCCAGAAAATATTGACGCTGAAATCGTCGTAGGGGCGATCGCACCAGCATCTTTTCAAACAGACCAAAAAACCTCTACTCCAGCACCAAGCGGCGAAATAACCCCATCCCAAAACAATTTCACAACCTCACCACAGCCCCAACCAACTCAAGAAGCAACCCACAGCCCCGACAGCGCATCTCCCCAATCCCCAGAAATCCCCGTCCTCAATTCCGAATATTTAATTCCTTCCCAGCCAGCAGGAGCTTATCTAGACACCCAGCAGCGCTACCAACTCCTAGAAACCCTGCCTTCGAGAAAACCCTCCGACACAGTAGCAGTAACAGTATTAGACTGTCAGCCGCTGCAAATGTCACCGCTCAAAGCAATGCTAGCAGCCAACTCAGCCAGCGTCGCCAAACGCACCTCCCCCTACACCTCCGCCATCAAACCCGGAGAAAATGCCACCAATTGGGCCTTAGCAGAGCTTTGCCAAGGCATAGCTGAACCTTATCTGTCGCTCCGCTGGCAATTCTCTCACAACCTGCCAGTCATTCACGATAGCTGGTCAGACAACCAACAAGCAGTGCTGCTGCTAGAAGACTGCTCCCAATGGCCGCTGCTAGTAGAACGTTGGAGCCAACCCGAAACTTCCACCCAGCAAATTGTGTACTGGCTGCACGAAATGACAGAACTCTGGGCTGCCCTAGAACCCTGGCACTGCCGCCAAAGCTTGTTGGAACTCACAAATTTGCGCGTCAACCCCGACTCTTCCTTTTCCTTTGCCTCCGTGCGGCTGCAATACCTCTATCCCGAACCCGCCGGCTCAAACTTGCAACTTGTAGATTTGGGGCAACTGTGGCAGGCGATATTTAACCAGTCCGAACGCACTCAGTTTGGCGCATTGCTCGAACTGCTGCAACAAATGTACAGAGGCGAGATTAACACAATAGAAGAATTGCGATCGCGCCTAGAAACCGTTCCCCTCGAACTCCAATCCGCACCTCCACCAACCTTAACCCCCACCCGTTTCCAAAATCACATCCCCGACAACTCGCCCCCCGAAGTTGTTGGCGAAGTCTTAACCCAGCCCATGCCAGTCCAGATTTACAGTTTAGAAGAAGCAGGTCTCACCGATGTCGGCCGCACCCGCGACCACAACGAAGACTTCTTCAGCATCTGGACTCAAATCAACAAACTCGAAACCTCCTTCGGTCGCATCTTTCAAACCAAAGGGCTTTACATTCTCTGCGACGGCATGGGCGGACACGACAGCGGAGAAGTCGCCAGTCAACTAGCCGCTGAAACCCTCAGAGAATTCTTTCAAACCAGTTGGGAAAATCAACTGCCCCAAGCAGACACCATCCGCGAAGGAGTGCTCCTAGCCAACAAAGCCATCTTTGAAATCAATCAAAAGGACGGCCGCTCCGGCAGCGCCCGCATGGGTACAACCCTAGTCGCAGTCTTAGTTCAAGACACCAAATTCGCCGTTGTCCACGTCGGCGACAGCCGCCTCTACCGACTCAGAAAGGGACAGACTCTAGAAAAAATCACCTCAGACCACGAAGTAGGACAGCGCGAAATTAAGCGCGGGGTTGACCCAGAAACAGCTTATTCTCGTCCTGACGCCTATCAGCTAACTCAAGCCATCGGCCCGCGAGATGGTAGTTATCTCAAGCCTGACGTGCAGTTTTTAGACTTGTGCGAAGATACTCTATTGATTTTGGCCTCCGACGGCCTGACAGATAATGATTTGTTGGAAACTCACTGGCCGGCCACTCTCGAACCCCTGTTCAATCCCCAAGCTAATCTCGACCAGGGAGTTGCCGAGTTGATTGAATTGGGCAACAAACGCAACGGTCACGACAATATCACAGCAATTATCATTCGGGCGCAGGTAGGCGCATTTCGATTTTAGGATTTTGATGCTGCCAATTTTTTCACTCACCAGCGCCTTTCCCCGCAACCGCCAGAACTTCAAGCCTGCCATTTGTTGCAGGGAAAGGGAACAGGAACGGCAGTTTCCCGGCAAAGGCTTGAAGTTCTGCGATTTTAGCTAAATTTGGATTGAATTAAGTATATGCTTGGCCCAAAAGTGCGATCGAGTTATCTACAATCCTGCACAAAGTCTTTTTCAAAAAACAAGAGCTGACTATCATCTTTATGCAATTTTTAATAAAAAGAAGTGCTTTAATAAAAGTTGTATAAGACTGTCCTTTACTTCCACCCCGCTTCAAAACCACTTGTAATTAGCACAAACGCCCCACTCCCAAATTATGGAGATTAATATCAATCTAAAATGCTGCTGACTCTTTTAGATCCAGAAAAAAATACCCCCCTGCAACAGTGGAGTTTCGAGAGCGAGTCGATTGTTCGGATCGGCCGCTCTCCAGAAAATCAAGTTGTGATTCCCAATGCTCTAGTGTCGCGACAGCACCTGGAATTGCAAAGAGTTAAAAGCGGCACCTCAGGTCAGTGGTACTTAGTCAATTCCGGAACAAATGGCACTTTTGTTAACGGTACTCTCATGTCTCAGGGTTGGATATCCGACGGTGCCCTGATCCAGTTGGCGCGGGGCGGCCCAACTCTGCATTTCCAAGCTATTAATCTTGAACTCGGCGGCAAAATTGAGGCCAATCCCAACGTCAATCTCACCACCCCGCGGTGTACCCACGCGGGAAACCCGCCGGGGAATTTATTCTGCATCCACTGCGGCGAACCGATTAAAGTCGATCGCACAGTCCGTCACTACCAAGTGCTGCGAACTTTGGGCCAAGGCGGTATGGGGACAACGACTTTAGCCTGGGATCGAGAGCTCGCCAAAGCTCAAAAACCCGGAAGTTCCCCCGCAGCTTCTCTGGTAGTCCTCA
This sequence comes from Cyanobacteriota bacterium, assembly GCA_043767465.1. Lineage (GTDB taxonomy): Bacteria > Cyanobacteriota > Cyanobacteriia > Cyanobacteriales > Microcoleaceae > Microcoleus. The sequence continues at coordinate 154 of JAYUGZ010000697.1, read as the reverse complement.
AGGAAATGAATGCTGATATGGCTCAAATAGTCAAAGCTCAAGAACTGTTTGAACGTGAAGCTAAAACTCTCAAAGCCCTCCACCATCCGGGAATTCCTCAGTTTTTTGACTTTTTTGTGGAAGGGGGCAAAAAATACTTGGTGATGGAAATGCT
>JAYUGZ010000696.1:0-8746 GCA_043767465.1 Cyanobacteriota bacterium | reverse complement strand
CTCAGCTCGTACCTGATTTAATCGAGAAGTGTCATAGTCACGGAGATTGCCACGCTCTTGTGCTCGCAATGACAAAAAGCGTTAAGTCAACCGTATTGGAATATAAATATATTGACAGAATATAAACATATTGATAACATAAATTTAGTTATCTTTGCCAAAATTTCCGAACCTATGAAACTCAACTCGTCTTTGTTTTATAAAGCAGTTTTGGTAACAAATTTGCTCCTAGCATCTGTCACTGCTTTCGGTATTGTTGCTCAAGCCCAGACAAGAAGCTCTACTAAAAACTATAAAGGTCAATGTAGTTTTTACGGACAAAATCAACGACAGGCACAAACAATCGGCTGCTCAGTCAAGCAGAGTCTAACCCAAATTACAATTATCTGGGATGATGGATTCACAACTAATATTGTGTCTTCAGAAGATGGTGTTTGGCAATCAATGCCATCTCGATCGCTCGCCGGAGTAACATTTTATGCCGGTAGTGGACAAGTCTCTAGGGTTGAAATTTACGAAGGCCCCGGTAAAGGTATTCTTGTTGTCAATCCTCTTTGAAGTAAGTTCAAAACAACCCGCTTTCTTTGAAAAATCGTGCATCTATCGGAGAGATGACGATGGCGGTTTAGGGGTTGGTGCATTGGGAAGAGTACGAGTTGGTGGTGCTGGAGTCTGGATATTTGCGCCACTGCGACTTGCAAACCACCAAATACCTGTACCTACGATCGCGATCGTCATCATCAGAGATAAAATAAAAATCGGCGCTTTATCTTTTTGGGACATCACTGTCAAATTTGAGATTTTAGCTATAGATAAATTATACCTAGTCAATCAATTAAAATTAATTTACATACCCGAAACTGAGGGCAATTGTTCGCAAATCTCTTCGCCAGTACCAAAATCAGTAAACTGGCGCACCTCTGGTTCATGGAATGCTAAAACAATATCTTCTTTAGGCACTCCCAATTCGACAAGTTGGTTGGCAATTCCGACTTCAGTACCGTCATGCTGAATCCAAATTTTTTCACCCTTGATGTCAAGATGCAAAATACAGCCAAAATCGCGTTTATTTCCACGCCAACCAACATACAGCAATTGATAATGATCTTGCTCACTATCGAAAAGAGTTTGCACTTCATATTCTTGGGCATTTCGTTGTATCGAAGCCCGCGATCGCCTTTCTGAAAGTAGATGACGAATATATTGCCGATATTGCTCTATAGCCATTGAACAATAACCTCCTGTTGTACATTATAAATCATCAATCGTATTTGATATCGCCCAAGCGCAGCCACAATAAACCGTCGTTGAAAGAAAGTTTCATAAATTGGCGCTCGCACCGCTAGGTAAAGTAAACGATCGGGTTCAATAGTTTCAAGTGCATCGCGATAATTAAGGAATTGTCCCAATGCAGTATGAAAATCTGAAACATTGGATGGGCTGATAAAACTTTTAATTTCTACAGCAATTTTCTGATGTTCTCGCTCCGCCGCTAACAGTTGTTCTGCCGCTAAATCAATCTCAAAATCTACATCATCAACATTGATTTGGTAGGGATCATCCGTAATTTGCCAATCTTCCTTTTCTCAAGCAATCTTGACAACATCATGAAACCGATCTTTTGCCATGCAAGTTTTTTAGTTGGGGATAAATACTCATTTTGTAAGCATTTTGGGTTGGTCAGCGATAGAAGTTACTACTGAATATTATAACCTACATTTTGCACTCGCCAATAATTTACAAACCCGATATCGGCACAAATTCGTAACCGTAGCTGGTGCGATTTCCGGGTTTAACAATTACTAACTGAACTGCTCGATTGCGATCGCCCGAAGGTAAAAACCGAATCTCCCCCGATGCTCCTGTTGCCGAAAAATCCGATGCCGATAAAGCTTGTTGAATGCCTGTACGAGTTGGATTGCGCCCTAAACCGACAATTAGTGCGATCGCCGCATCGTAGGCTAAAGCTGTGCGCCAACTAACTTCCGCATTCCAAAGTTGTTTGGATGTTTGGGGAAAGCTTGACTGCGGATCTGCGAGAATGTGCCAAGGAACTGCCAACACCATATCTGCTGCTCCTGCGCCACCAATTTGCAGTGTTTTCGCAGTATAAACGTCGTCTCCTGCTAGTAACGGCAGGCGTTTGGCGTTTACTTGCACTACTTGCAAAGCTTGGTCAAGCGTCGCGGTATTGGCTGCTAACATCATCACTTCTGCTCCCTGGGCGATCGCGATTTTAAAGCTATCGGCAGCATTAAAATTGCCCTTAGCAAAGTCAAATTCCGATACTACTTGTCCGCCATCTCCGTAAAGAGCAGTCGTGAATTCACTTTTTAAAGATTTACTATAATTGCTGGCAGAATTGAAAAATAAAGCAGCTTTTTTCTTTTTTAATTTTGTTAGCATATAGCGAGAAAGAGCATTCGCAGCAAATCGATCGCTCGGCACTGTCCTAAATATGTTGCTGCCAATTCCTGACAGTTGCACAGACGTACTGATTGGAGAAATTGCTACTAATTGATTTTGCTGGTAAATCTTGCTGGCTGCTAGCGTTGCGTCAGAACTAAAATGCCCGATTACTCCTAAGATTTCTGAATTATTTGCTAAAGCACTGGCAATTTGCGAGGCAATCTCTGGCTTGTCGTCGTCGTTAGCAATTAGCACTTTTAAGAGAGTACCGCTAATGCCGCCGCTTTGGTTAATTTCATTTTGAGCTTGAGCAACGCCCCGCAAAATTTCTTGAGCACCATTGATATCGGCACCAATGGGAACCGCTGCGGCAATTGTGTAGGATTTTTGGTTGCCGATGCGGGCGTTGTTGAGGTAAATTAGTGCTTCGGGATCGTTGCGATTGCTTTTCAGCGAAGCTTGTAAGTCGGAAATAGCTGCGTTATAGTTGCCAGATGCGATCGCCTGTACTGCTGTTTGTTTGGTTGTGGTTGCTTTGTCTGGAATCAACAGTTTTTTTCCGGCACTCAGACGCTGCTGGATTGCTTGCTCTGACTGGGGGGAATTCGCCGTCGGGGACTGGGAAAACGTCTGATTTTGGGGTGATGAAGCTTCGGGAGTGATGCCGCCGCGGCTTGTCAGCCACCACATACCTGCACCGGCTAGCCCGATCGTAAATAGGAGCGATAATACCAGAACAGCGGTTTCGTTTTTTTGGGACATGGCTGTACAGTTTTAGATTTTAGGTTTTAGATTCAACGACTCAGGCAGAAGGCACGAGGCAGAAGAACTAATCTAATTATATTTTGACATTTTTTTATTAATTTTAGATAGCCTAGGAGGCACGGGTACTCAGCAACCGGGTTTGATGGACGAAAATACACAGGTTGCAGTTGAGTTTTTTGTAAACACTTTTGAGCGGCTCATATCACAATTAGTTGTTAAAATGTTTTCCTTAATTATATCTTTATTTTTGCACTAAAAATCTACAGTGGGGGAGTTGTCAAAAATCAAAGATTGGGGTGAAAGATTAAGGTTTTTTGAAGTTTAGCAAAAAAACTGCAATTGTTTGTAATATAAACAGGAAAGTTGAAAAATATCTAAAGGCAAACTAATTAGATCAAAGAGTCGCTAAGGTAGTAAGTATGACAGATTGTCAAAGAACAAGAGTGTTAAGTTAAGCTCGGCTAAGCTGGGCCCAAGCAAAACCGCAATATTTAATTAAGCTTGATCGATAACAAAGGCTAAGGTAAAGTTCATGGCAAACTCAGTTTTAAATAAGCCAAACGCAGCAGGAGTGCAGTGGCAGCCACAAGATATTATCCGCGGCCTAGTGTGGAAAATTGCGATCGCCACCTGGCTGCTAATGGCAGTAGGCAGCGCCACGCGCGTGATGAATGCGGGGCTCGCTTGCCCCGACTGGCCGCTGTGCTACGGTCAATTAATCCCGACTGCGCAAATGAATTTGCAGGTGTTTCTGGAGTGGTTTCACCGTTTGGACGCAGCGGCAATTGGCTTAAGCGCGATCGCTCTTTTGGGACTTTCTGTATTCTACCGCAGCCGCCTACCGAAATGGTTGCCACTCGCCAGCGCTGGGGCAGTATTTTTAATAGTTTTTCAAGGCATATTGGGCGGCCTGACAGTGACGCAACTGCTGCGATTTGACATTGTTACCGCTCACTTGGGAACGGCTTTACTGTTTTTCTGTGCCCTGTTAGTCATAGGTTTTATGCTGACTCCCTACGAAGCTACAGGCAATACAGGCAAATTAGCATGGGTAAGTTCGATCGCAGCACTGCTAGTTTACCTGCAAAGTCTGCTAGGAGCCTTAGTCGGCTCCAGATGGGCGCTGCATCAATGTTTGGGCTCGTCAGAATTGTGCTCAGTAATGAACAGCCACATCATCGGTATCGTACCAGCTACCGCAGCGACTTTAGCAGTAGCAATCATGGCTTGGCGGCAACCAGCATTAAGTTCAAACTTGCGAAAATTAGGAAATTTGGCGAGTGTTTGCTTAATTGCTCAATTAGTTTTGGGATTGGCAACTTTCCGGCTGCACCTTCAGGTAGAACCGCTGACAGTCGCCCACCAAGCAGTCGGCGCAGCATTGCTGGGAACCCTGCTAGCTTTTAGTGTTTTGTCGTGGCGCGATCGAGTTTTATCAGCTTGAGAGTAATATCATGTCCGGTAGCATCGTTGTTATAATGCAAGGTATTGTAGGGGCGGGTTCACCATTATTCTCGATCTAAAAGCCAAAAGTTTCATAAACCCGCCCCGCCCATACAAGCACGAATCAACCGGACATTATATACAAGGCAGATTTATCTATTCCTTAAGTAAGAGGGGCTGATTTATCCCTCGGTGGAGGGCGGGTTTATTAATCGTTGTAGCTACAACAAATATCTATCGTAAAACCTGCCCCTACAGCCCAATTGACCAATGACAATTGACCAATGACAATTGATAGCTAACAATTAATAAACAATGCAAGAAATCCTTACCACCGACAGCCCCCGCCTCCACGAAAACTTTTCGCAAGTCGTGAAAAGTTACTACCAACTAACCAAACCGAGAATTATTCTGCTGCTGCTAATCACCACATCAGCAGGAATGTGGATGGCCGCGAAAGGAGAAGTAGACCCGCTATTGCTGGTATCAACTATTACCGGAGGCGCTTTAGCTTCCGCGTCGGCTAATACGATTAATTGCATTTACGATAGCGACATCGACTATATCATGGAGCGCACCCGCTGGCGGCCGATTCCTTCCGGGCGTGTCAAGAAACGGGATGCTTTGATTTTTGCGATCGCCCTAGCGACAATATCCTTTACATTACTCACAGTAGTTGCCAACTTATTATCAGCATTGCTAGCGATGTCTGGCATCGTTTTCTACGTCCTAATTTACACCCATTGGCTGAAGCGCCACAGCGTCCAAAACATCGTCATCGGCGGTGCCGCAGGGGCGATTCCGCCGCTAGTTGGGTGGGCTGCGGTGACGGGAGATTTGAGTTGGGGTGCGTGGATGTTGTTTGGGATTATCTTCCTATGGACACCGCCGCATTTTTGGGCATTAGCAATGATGATTCGCGACGAATACGAGGGAGTAGGCGTACCGATGTTGCCGGTAATTGAAGGCGATGAAGAGACAGCCCGCCAAATTTGGATTTACACGTTATTGATGCTTCCTGCAACTTTACTGCTAGTCTATCCGCTGAATTTAGCCGGCCCGGTGTATGCGGGAACAGCTATTTTCCTCGGTGCTATTTTTGCCCAAAAAGCTTGGTTGCTGTTGCAGACTCCAGAAGATAAGAAGGTTGCGCGATCGCTCTTTAAATACTCTATTCTGTATCTGATGCTATTGTGCGCTGGAATTGTAGTGGATAGTTTGCCTGCGACTCATAATTTTACGACTGCTGTTGTCCAAAATGTGCACACTTTAATTAGTGCAGTTGTGATGTAGTCTTCTGTTAGATACCCGACTTCTTAAAGAAGTCGGGACTCCTGATATTCTTGTCATATCTATAAATTCAACAGAGGTAATCGCCATTGAACAACTCGGAAAATGAAATCTCAGAACCTATTGAACCGAACCAGGAAAAAGTCGCCCTCATTGACGAACTCAGGCAAGCCAGAATTAAACATAATCCTGAAGAAATACTTCGGATAGCCAAGCTAATTGATGGTAAAATAGTATTCTTGGAAACAGGAAACTCTGCTTCTGGCCTCCAACATATTGTGAACAATCACAGGCGAGATTTTGCAACAAGAGACATATCTGAAGCAGAAATCCCAGATGCAGTGATGGAGGCGGTAATATTTGGTGAAATTGTAGGTTATCAATCTCCAACTCGACCAATTTATCAAATCACTTTTAAGAGTAAAACTCAGCTCATCGCAGTGACAGTAGGTAGCAACGGTTATCTAGTTTGTGCTAACCCCGCTTCCCTTTCATAAATTAAGGTGAATGAACATGAAAGAAATTATTAAGCTAAATGCTGACTATGGCAGCCATCCGTTGTGGTGGGCTTCTCCTGGGAGAATTGGCAATATCGAGCCAACGGCATTACCTTTAAGTCAAAAAACTCTTAGGCGTTTGCTTGCTTGGATCACAATTTACGAAGCAACTCTCAATTGGAACGATCCAGCTTCATCAGGGTTCGCTAGTGAGGAAGCTCAAGATGCTTTTGAGCAAGAAGGGATTAGTATATGGCATCAGCTACGCCAGGAACTAGCGCCAGACTATGAAGTGATTTATTTTAGTAAAAAGCTGCAAAAAGAAGTTGCAGAACCAAGTCAATTGATGGCTGTAACTCAATCATAATCAGAGTGCTTGATTCAGAAATATACTAAGTGTAAAATTAAAAGTAAAGGAAAGTTCTGATGGCTGAGAATACTGTGAAAGTAGACATCTCATTTCAATCACTGCTGGAAGCTATTTCGTCACTGGAAATTGCTGAAAGATACAAGATATGGGAATTCTTGGAAGCTGAACTATTCGCGAATGAGGACGATTCTCCAGAATACATTGCCGAAATTGAAGCGGCCCGTGCTGATTACAAAGCTGGAGATTACACAACTTTCGATCGATATATGGCCGGGCGGGCAAATAAATCGACCACCCACTATTAGTGACTCGAAAATCGCTACAATTAAGCTATCCAATTTGCCTGCAATACTATGATTGCCATCCCCTCTGGATTTAGCCCCGAAGAGTACCTTTCTATCGAACATGACAATACTATCCGACATGAATATCGGCGCGGTTTAGTCTATGCAATGGCGGGAGGTAGCGACGATCATAGCCGTCTTGCGATTAATTTTTTAACGGTTATTAATTTTCACCTGCGTGATGGCGAATGTCAGTTTTTTTCCGGTGATGTGAAGGTGAATTATGCGGCTGCGTTTTTCTATTATCCCGATGCCTTTGTGACGTGCGATCCGCGCGATCGCAACGATCGCTATGTGAAGCGCTATCCTAAGTTAATTGCTGAGGTGCTGTCTCCTTCCACGAAAAAGTTCGTTAGCGAAGCCCTCGAAGAGGATCGCACTGATAAGTTTGAGGATTATCAACAGTTGGAATCCTTGGAAGAGTATGTTTTAATCGCGCAGGATCGGATGCAAGTGGAGTGTCGCCGTCGAGTGAAAGATGGGAGTGGGGAAAAGTGGGAAACGGTGGTTTATGGTGCGGGCGATCGGGTGATGTTACAGAGTATTGAGCTGGAAGTTGCGATCGCAGAATTATATCGCGGTGTGAGTTTGGGGCGATAAATGAGGTAAGTTAGAGAGAAAGGTTTGAAAATGGAACCTACAGAGGAATCGGGAGTATGAGGAGATATGCAAATTGTTTGGACAAAACACGCCCAGGAACGTCAGCTACAATGGGAGGAGCGATTGAAAATTACCAGGGAAGAGGTTGAATCGGTTGTCATCAATCCTCAACAGATTATCGTAGAAGAGGATGTTTTGGTGGCTCAAATTAAACGAGGCAATGGTCTTTTGAGAGTACCCTTTGTTGAAATTGGCAAAACCAGGCGAATTTTAACTCTGTACTGGACAAATCAAGTTAAGCGATATTGGCAGGAGAATCCCAATGAAAGTTAAATACGATGCAGAAGCAGACATTCTGATTTTTATCTTACGTGATGCGTTTCCAGCTAATGCTATCTCTGAACCTGGAGGCGTGATTGTCAGTTATGACGAAACTGACGAACCTGTTACTATCGAATTTCTCAATGCCTCCAAACGTCAACTGTTTAATCCTCAAGAGCTCATACTAACGATCGCAACTTAGTTGATGCGCTTTATCGAGGTGGCACGGCAATATTGTCAGCTTAATAAGTGAGGATACTATAATGACGTTACACGAATATGATGTTGTTGCCTTGACCGCAGAAATTCAGGCCATCCATAAAGAAACCTCTGGGCAGATTTTGCTCCGGCCCGGACAAGTTGGCACTATTCTCATGAGCTTTGACGATCGCGCTTATATAGTAGATTTTGCCGATGCTCAAGGCAATACCTATGCAATGGAAACCATTCCCTCAGAAAAACTTATGCAACTTGTTTATGAGCCACTTCCTGCCTATGCCTAGCCTACAAATAATACTTTACAGAGTATTGAGCTGGAAGTTGCGATCGCAGAATTATATCGCGGTGTGAGTTTGGGACGATAAATGAAGTAAGCTAGAGACAAAGGTTTCAAACAAAATCATGACTGAACTCCTTCAACAGGCGATCGCCCAAATCCAAAAACTCCCACCCGATCGGCAAGATGCGATCGCGGCTCGGTTTTTGGC
>JAYUGZ010000695.1:0-1328 GCA_043767465.1 Cyanobacteriota bacterium | reverse complement strand
GAAAGAAAAATTTTCGAGGTTTGCGTGTTAGTTCTTCTGTTGTACTTCCTGGAGAAATAGCGATTAGTTTATTTTGATTGTAAATATCTACTGTTTCTACAGTCATGTCGCTGGTGTAGTGTCCGATAACTGCTAGAATATCTCGCTGAGTGACTAGGTAATTTGCTTTTTCCTTTGCGTAGGATATGACATTTCTGTCATCAGCAATGATGACCTTGAGACCTTTTCCTTTAATCGCTTTTGGTTCGAGAAAGCCTTGACCGGGAAAATCTTTATTGCTGTCATTTGCAGCGACGAGACCTAAATTAACTTCGGTTTGAGCTTGACCAATGCCACGCAGCAGTTCTTCGGCTAAACTTGCGTTGATGATACCGTCCTGATTTCTGCGGATGGGAACAACGATCGCGATCGTGTAATGTTCTGCCTTGATTGCCTCCAGCAGAGCATTGTTGAGGTAAATTAAAGTTTCTGGGTCTCTGCGGTCTTCTCGCCAGGACTGTTTGAGCAATTTTAAAGATTCTAAATATTTTAAGTCGGCAAACTCATTAATTCCTCTTTGTTTTGACCAAAGGGCAGAGGTTAGGAGTTTTTCGCCGGAACTTACACCTTCTACGGGAGCCTGAGGCGGTTTAGTGCAACTTTTCGGGCTTAGTCGGCAAAAAATTATCGGCCAAAGTACGATCGCCCCTGCCGCAACCGCAATCACTAACAGCAGCCAGAGAAAGCGCGATCGTGGAGGTGTAGGTGGCGATGGAGGTGTAGGTGGCAATGGAGGTGTGGGTGGCAATGGAGGCGATGTTGCGATCGCATCCAAGTCTAGCAAAACCTCAGTCACAGATTGATATCGATTTATATAGTGGAAGCGAACCATCTGATCGAGAATATTTTTTAGACCATCACTCACTGGTAGCGGAGTGCGATCGGGCGTGGAGTCATGCCAGATAATTTCACCAGTATCGTCGTCGGATCTGAACTCTGTGGGATGCTGCCCGGTGATAGCTTGAATCACGATCATCCCTACGGAGTAAATATCATTACAAGCATGGGCAGTACGCCCATTTGATTGTTCGGGAGACATATAACCGCTGGTGCCGATCGCCTGCGAAGTGAATATTCTACCTGTAGAGTCAGCCGTCAAAGTGCAGATTTCTTTAACAGCCCCAAAATCAATTAAAACAATTTTTTGATTTGTTTCGCGCCGAATTAAGTTAGAAGGTGTAATATCGCGGTGAATAATATTTTCTTGATGGACGGACTGTAAAATTTCCAGAATTTCTCGCAACAAGGCGATCGCCTTCTCCTCCGTCCACTGTTGGCCCGAAGTGAGA
>JAYUGZ010000694.1:0-8758 GCA_043767465.1 Cyanobacteriota bacterium | reverse complement strand
CTTGAAGAACAGGGCTATGAGGTGGTGGTTACTAGCGACGGGCGCAACGCTCTGCCTTCTGTGCAAGCTTCCTCGTCATACCACGGTGAATTTGGCTTCAACCTGTTAATTATGGACTCAATTAACGGTTTGGATCTGTGTCGAATGTTACGGCATCAAGGAAATCCCGTCCCTATTTTGATTATCGGTGCTAGAGGAAGTGCCAACAATTGCGCTTTTTATCTAGAAGCCGGATCGGATGATTATCTCACCAAGCCTTTTGGAATGCGGGAATTTATCGCTCGCTGTCGGGCGCTGATGCGGCGCCAGCGCCTCGGTCAGTTACCGCAACCGGTGATGCTGCAATATAAGAGCATAACTCTATATCCTGAAGAGTGCCGCGTCTTGGTTCGCGGCATTGAAGTGAAATTTTCTCCTAAACAGTTTCGCTTACTAGAACTATTTATGAGTAATCCCCGGCGAGTTTGGTCTCGCGATCAATTGCTGGAAAAAATTTGGGGTCAAGATTTTATTGGAGACAGCAAAACAGTTGATGTTCACATCCGGTGGCTGCGCGAAAAGTTGGAAATCGATCCGAGTCAACCGGATTATATCATTACAGTACGCGGGTTCGGCTATCGATTTGGTTGAATTTTTAGATTATTTGTAGAGTTCCAAGTTGCAGTTAAATCTGAGGTAGGGACACAACAATGTTGTGTCCTTACTTGTCTCTGTATGGTGCGCTCGTAGGGTGTGCATATTTTGCGGGCGATCGACAAACAGCGAGCCGAATATATACCAATACGCTTGGGTTAACAATGTTTATTGCGCGGATATCCCCTTAAATCCCCCTAAAAAAGGGGGACTTTGATAACATTCTTGTCCCCCCCTTTTTTTTAGGGGGCTAGGCAGGGTGTTTTATTGTCATCATAGAAATAGGTACGTTGTTGGGCTTCAGCCCTCTTTAGACGTATAAATAAAAGAGGCTCAAGCCCAACTACATACCTTTATTAAATTGGAATATATACTTAAGTCCAGCAAATTGTGTTACAAAAGGTGAGAAATTAGTGTGCGAGTGCGAGCAGCAGATTTGACCCCGATGAAAAGATATAATTCTCGCCCCAACATCAAAAAAAATGACCATCAATTTAGTTTAGAGCCTGCGGATAATTAGTCCTTAACCATTTTTTTACCTATGACTATCAAACGTCGAGAATTTTTACTTTTCTTGGGTGCAACAGCCGGTAGTGTGGCACTCAATTCTTGCGAAAAAAGAATTGCCATGCCCTTCCCACAGCCTGTTAACTCTGCCAAGGAGAGTGGGAATATTGTAGCAGGCATAAACTTCCAACCAGTCAAAGGGCCGATGCCTTTGCTAAAGGGCAGCGCCCTCACAGAAACCGGACAATTCATCCCAATTAGCAGCGCATCCGCAGAGAAGCAAGCGCAAACTTACAGCGTTTACGAAGTAGCAGATGATCTCCTACTTCCAGAAGGCTTTACCTACGATGTTGTAGCTGCTTGGGGAGACAAAGTGGGCGATTCTCACTTCGGCTACAACAATGACTATCTGTCTTTTGTAGAAACAGGCAAAAATGAGGGGTTTTTGACAGTTAATTTTGAGTACATCAGTGCCAAGCCTTGGATTCAAACTTATCAAAAAGTTATTGGCAAATCTCTGCCTTTTGCTAAGTTAGAAGCGGCAATCAAACCCGCAGCAAAGGCAGGCATTAATGTCTTTTCCATGCCGGAAAAAGATCCGATCGCAAAAATGGTACAGGAAATAACAAAAGCAGCTTTGATTGATGTGGGAATTGGGGTAATTTCTGTCAAAAAAAATGATGACGGCAAATGGGTAAGAACGAATTCTCCAGCCGATCGCCGAATTACAGGCATTTCCGGCCTCGAAGACGGGCGCTACCTCAAATCCACTGGCCCGGCGGTAGCCGTGTTCAACAAAAAAGGTAAAGGCTACTCGGACAAATTGGGCGGCAAAATCATCGGCACTTTTAATAACTGTGCGGGCGGAACTACGCCTTGGGGAACGGTTTTTAGTGCTGAAGAAAACATCCAGAATTTCGTCCCGGAACCTGTATTTGCAGACGGTACATCTTTCGATCCAAGCAAGAAAAACTTCTACATTGATGCGGAAGAAATTGGCGGTTTGGGTAATGTGTTCGGCTTGGCGGGGAATAAATACGGCTGGATGGTAGAAGTAGACCCGGCTAACCCCACCGACTACGGCACCAAACACACTTGGCTGGGACGTTGCCGCCACGAAGCCGTCGGCATTCGCGTAGTAGCCGGGAAACCATTAGCATTTTACTCTGGGTGCGATCGGCGCAGCGGACATATTTACAAATTCGTCAGCAAAAACCCAGTTAAAAACCCCAAAGATCGATCGAACTCCCAGCTATTGACAGACGGAATGCTTTATGCAGCCAAGTTTAATTCTGACGGCACCGGTAGATGGATTGCATTAAAAACAGACACCCCTGTCAATCCAGATTTGCCTAGCATTCATGGAGGCGGAATGATTAATTTGCCGCAGCGGCCGGAAGGCGGTTTTGTCAAAGTTGAAAAAGATGCAGAAGCAGTTGCTTTCAAACAGAAGTTTAAGACTTTAAATGACCTCTACGAAGGCACAGCTAAGGAAAAACAAGGTGCAATTTTAATAGATGCTCACTATGCCGCAAGTGCGGCAGGAGCTACTTGCACTGCTCGTCCCGAAGACACTGAAATTGCTCCTGACGGCTCTCTCTACATTACCTTTACTTCCGGTTCTGCCAGCGACAGCGACGGCGGGCCAGATTTGCGAATTTTTCAAAGCAAGGACGGCAAAGCTTACGAATACGGCTGGATTATGCGCTTAGTTGAAGAGGGTAACGAGCCGTCGGCAATGACTTTTCAGTGGAAAATGTTTGCGACGGGCGGCGAACCGGCTGAGGGCGGATTGGGTTTTGCTAATCCCGATAATTTGGTAATTGATAAGGGCGGCAATGTTTGGATGGTGAATGATATGTCTTCTGACAAACTGAATGCGCCTGTTGCTGCTGGCCGAGTTGATAAGGAAGGAAAACCAATTAGTCAATCTAATTTGCGCGGTTTGTACGGAAACAATGCAATTTGGTTTTTGCCGGCTTCTGGCCCGAATGCTGGGGAGGCTTTCTTGTTTGGAATTGGCCCGATGGAGTGCGAAACTACGGGGCCGTTTTTTACTGAGGATGAAAAGACTTTGTTTTTGGCGATTCAGCATCCGGGAGAAATCAACGGGATGCGAAAAGATATGGCGGCGGACAGCCGCAAGTTTGCCATGAAAACTATTGACGGTAAGGAGTTTTTGCAGACTAGAAAAGTGCCTGTAGGTTCTAATTGGCCTGGCAAAAAAGCTAATAATCCACCTAAACCTGCTGTGGTGGCAATTCGGCGGGTGAATTCGCAGCCGTTGACTTAGTTGTAATTTTAGCGCAAAGGGCGATCGTGCGATCGCTCTTACATTCCTCTTAAGTATGTAGGGTGCGCCATTAAGCACCTTACCGCTATTGCATTTTCCCCATGCGATTGCTTGTTCCTTGTTTCTTCTGCTAAAAATTTCTATGAGCAATCGAATTAGCACGGGAGGGCGAAGCTTGCACTCCCGGCGCTCTGAGTTAAAAAGTGTCACAAATGCACCAGTTATCGCGATAGTACCTCTACTTTGCTGTACAATCAAAAGCAGGCATTTGTATTTATTCATTCGATAATAAAATGTTGTATAGTTCTGCGGTGCGCTGGCAGTTTACAAGTCGCACCTACTTTCATCAGCAGACTTTGACAACACGGAATAACAGGGATAAAATTTACGAAAAGGAACCGGGTTTATATGATAAATCTTGGTTGTGCAGCGAGGAATCTGCTCGCTAAATAGGTTTCTAGACTCCTGTGCGTCCCAAAAAGAGGGATATACTGCATGGCGATTCTGGCGGTCAGTCAATTTTTTTCGGTGGATGTCACCCACCTATCACTATTTATTAACTAAAGTTTTATTATAGCGGTTCTCAAAAAAGTGAGGTATGCCCGTAAGCCCATAGCCCTATGCCCACGGAGGCCACGGAGGCCACGGAGGCCACGGAGGCCAGTCATACCTCATGTTTCTGAGAAAGGCTATATATCCTAGTTAGAGAGAGCATCAACGTTGTGAACCAAACCCAATCTACAGGCTCCGAAGCCGCAAAAACTGCTCGCGGACGAACCCTGCGCACAGTTCTGATAGTTCCCTTCGTCTTGCAACTGTTCGCGGCGGTGGGACTGGTAGGATATCTCTCGTTTAAAAACGGACAGAAGGCAGTCAACGAAATTGGCGATCGACTGATGGCAGAAGTAGGCAGCCGCGTCCAACAAAATCTCGGTACTTACCTGAGTGTACCCCATCAGGTCAACCAGATCAATGCTGCTGCGATCGAACTAGGCACCCTGAACCGGCAAGATTTACCTGTTTTACAGCGTCATCTGTTGCGCCAGATTCAGATATTTGACACGCTCACTTTTACGGGTTTGGGGTTAGAACAAAAAGACAACTTGGGCGCAGAAAGGCTCGACGACGGCTCGCTGACTTGGAGAGTCTCGACAGCAGCAAGTAACTATGATTTTCGCACCTATGCTACCAATCAATCCGGCGAAATCGGCGCCGTATTAAACAACAAAACTAATTTTGATCCGCGGACTCGCCCCTGGTACAAAGCAGCGGTAGCTGCTGGAAAACCCACCTGGAGTCAGATTTATCCCAATACCGCGGGCATTACTGCTTATCTCGGCGCATCTCTGCCTTTCTACGACAAACAAGGCAAATTGCAAGGCGTATTGCTAACTAATATTAATTTGTCCACGATTGGCAAGTTTCTCCAAAGTTTGAAAATTGGCGAAACTGGACAGGTTTTTATTGTAGAGCGATCGGGAATGTTGGTCGCAACTTCCACGGGAGAAAGACCATTTCACGTCCTAAAAAAAGATTACGGAGCCGAGCGAGTTAAAGCAATTGACAGTACAAACACTTTCACCAAAACCACTGCTCAATATTTAGCAGTTAATTTTAACAATTTTCAATCCCTGAAAACTTCGCAGTCACTACAATTTGATGTTCAAGGCAAGAAACAATTTTTACAAGTTCTGCCTTGGCAAGATGATAAAGGATTGGATTGGTTGATTGTAGTGGTTGTTCCTGAAGCGGATTTCATGGCACAAATTAATGCCAACACTACCGCAACTATTTTGTTGTGTGCTGGCGCTTTTATCGTCGCGATAATTGTTGGAGTTGTGACGGCGAGGTGGGTAACAAAACCGATTTTATCTTTGAATGAGGCTGCCAAAAATATTGCTAAAGGTGAATGGGGAAAAAATGTAACGCTCAACCGATCCGATGAAGTCGGGGAACTTGCCAATTCATTTAATAGTATGGCTGCGCAACTGCAAGTATCGTTCACAGAAATGCAAGCTTTGAATGCCGAATTGTCGGAGAGTGAAAGCCGACTAAATCAAATTTTAGAAGCGGTTCCGGTCGGGATATTTGTCGCTGATTCTCGCGGCAAACCTTACTATGTTAATTCTCGCGCCCAGGATTTATTAGGTAAAGGTATAGTTGCTAATACTGCGTCAGAACTTCGAGAGATTTATCAAGCTTATCTGGCAGGTACAAACGAACTTTATCCTGCCGAAAAAGAGCCACTTGCTAATGCTTTTAAAGGAGCCAGCGTTAATGTTGATGATATGGAAATTCGCCAGCCTGACAGGATTATTCCGATCGAGGTTTGGGGCACGCCCATCTATGATGATAAAGGAAAGGTGAGTTATGCGATCGCAGCTTTTGCCGATATCACCCAGCGCAAACAAGCCGAAAAATTGGTAGCCCAATACAACCGCACTCTCGAAGTCCAAGTCGCCGAAAGAACCCAAGAACTCAAAACAGCATTAGAAAACCTGCAAACGACTCAGGAAGAGTTGATTCAATCGGAAAAAATGGCAGCTTTAGGCCAATTAGTCGCCGGAGTTGCTCACGAATTGAACACTCCCTTGGGTGCGATTCGATCGAGTGCGGGAACTATGACTACATTTTTGGGCAAAACTATTACCAATTTGCCCTCACTATTTCAGTCGCTTTCCCCCGCAGAATCTGAAAACTTTACCCAATTAATGTATCGTTCGCTACAAAAAGATATGACTTTAACAGCTAGAGAAGAAAGGAAGTTAAAGCGGGCTTTGATTAGTCAACTCGAAGACGAAGACATTGACGAAGCGGATGATATCGCGGACACTTTGGTGGATATGGGGATTTACGAGGCCGACGACTTTCTGTCTCTGCTGAAAAAGGTCGATCGCGATCGCATCCTAGAAATGGCTTACAAACTCTCAGAAATCCAGCGAGGAACCCAAATAATTAATACCGCAGCCGATCGCGCTTCTAAAGTCGTCTTTGCACTGAAAACCTATGCCCGTTACGACTCATCAGAAGTCATGGTTGAATCTAATATAACTGAAGGAATAGAAACCGTACTCACCCTCTATCAAAACAACCTCAAGCACGGCGTCGAAGTAATCCGCAATTTCCCAAAAATACCCTCGGTGCCATGCTATGTAGACCAACTGAATCAAGTATGGACAAATCTGATTCACAACGCCCTGCAAGCCATGGACAATCAAGGCACATTAACTCTGGACATCCTGCAATTCGGCAACTATATCAAAGTCAGCGTTACGGATAGCGGCACAGGAATTCCACCCGAAGTAATGCCCAAAATATTCGCTCCCTTCTTCACCACAAAACCCCCCGGAGAAGGCAGCGGTCTGGGCCTCGATATAGTCAAAAAGATAGTTGACAAACATCGCGGTAATATAGAAGTTGAATCCGTTCCAGGCAAAACTACATTTACAGTTGTTTTGCCTGTCAATCTCCTCCAAATAATTAATTAAGCCAGCAAAAATGTCTAAACCAATAATCCTGTGTGTTGATGACGAAAAAGTAATTTTAAAAAGCCTTAAAGCCCAACTAAAATCAGCTTTTGGCAATGCTTACATTTATGAAATAGCAGAAAGTCCCACCGATGCTCTAGAGTTAATTGATGAATTTAATGATGACGAAATTTCGATTATCTTGATTGTATCAGATTGGTTAATGCCAGGAATGAAAGGAGATGAATTTCTAGTTCGCGTCCATCAAAAATTCCCAAAAATAGTCAAGATTATGCTGACAGGTCAAGCAGATGAAGAGGCGGTGAAGAGGGCATTTCAAGAAGCCAACCTCCATCGCTGCTTGCAGAAACCTTGGTCAGAATCAGAGTTGATCGAAACCATTAAAACCGCCTTATCGCTATGACCAAACAAGTCATTATTTGCGTTGACGATGAAAAAACCATTCTAAAAAGTCTCAAGACTGAATTAAAAGAGGCTTTGGGCAATACTTATCAAATTGAAATTGCCGAAGGAGGTAAAGATGCCCTAGAGTTAATTGCTGAATTGCTGGAAGACGGGTATGAAATCCCTTTAATCATCTCAGATTATGTAATGCCTGACATGAAAGGAGATGAATTATTGCGGCTAGTTCACGAAATTTCTCCCAAAACTCTCAAGGTGATGCTGACGGGTCAGGCGACTATTGAGGCGGTAGCAAATGCCATTAAACAGGCGAAACTATACCGCTACATCGGCAAACCATGGCAAACTGAAGACTTGAAATTGACTGTAACAGAAGCCGTTCACAGCTACAGTCTGGACAAAAAACTAGCATCACAAAATTCTGAACTTCTGAAAATTAATCAGGAGTTAGAATTTGCCCTGTCACAGCAATTAAAATTAACAGAAGCTGCCAAACGCTTTGTACCCAATGAATTTGTCTCGCTGCTAAGCCACGACAGCTTGAGCGACGTTCGACTCGGCGACAGTGTAGAAAAGGAAATGTCAATATTGTTTTCCGATATTCGTGATTTTACTGCTTTTTCTGAGAAAATGAGTCCTCAGGAAACTTTCGATTTTATAAATTCCTATTTGGGTATAATGGAGCCAAATATTATTAAAAATCATGGCTTTATTGATAAATATATTGGCGATGCAATTATGGCTTTGTTCGGCTACAGTGCAGACAATGCCGTCAAGGCAGGAATTTCTATGCTGCAAAGTCTCCACGAATACAATCAACATCGCATTAGTTGCAGCTACGCACCTATTAAAATTGGGATTGGCATCAATACAGGTTCATTGATGTTAGGAACAGTGGGGTCAACTAACAGGATGGACAGTACAGTGATTGGCGACGCGGTGAATTTAGCCTCGCGGGTGGAAAGCTTGACAAAAACTTACGGGGTGTCGATGTTGATCGCTCAAAATACTTTTTTAGCGTTGAGCGATGCGGCAAGTTATGCAATCCGAAATATCGGCTGTGTTCCAGTGAAAGGTAAATCGGATTTAGTGACGATTTACGAAGTATTTGATGCCGATGCACCAGAAGTGAAAGAGGGCAAGTTAGCAACTTTGCCTGTATTTTTGGAAGCACTATACAATTACGCTGCTGCTAAACATCAAGAAGCTGCTGAATTGTTTGCTGATTGTGTGCGCAAGAATCCCCAGGATAAAGTGGCGCAAAATTATCTGCAACGCTGTCAAGAAATGCAGTTAATTTTGTCCCAAAGTTGAGCGGAGTTAATTTAATATATTCCAATACGGTTTACTTAACACTATTTATGCCCGGAGATCCCCCTAAATCCCCCGAAAGCAAGGGGGACTTTAAGAGCTTCTTGTCCCCCCCTTTTTAAGG
>JAYUGZ010000693.1:0-1330 GCA_043767465.1 Cyanobacteriota bacterium | reverse complement strand
TTAGCAACTTTCACAACTGAACGATTGTTTACTAATTTTTGTTCTTGTTCGTATTGCTGAGTTACCGCTGTCAGTTGGGTTTTGGCTTGGGCGATTTCTGCTGCGGATATTTGCAGTTGGCGATCGTAATTTTCTTGAGCTAACTTAAAGTCAGCCTGCGCCTGTTGCAAATTGCCTTCAGCTTCGGCTCGTTTGGCGATCGACTCCACGCGCAATTGCCCTAATTCCGAACTCGATAAAACAGCAAGGGCTTGACCTTTAGAAACCTTGTCCCCAGGCTTTACTAACAATTCTACCACCGTGCCGCTAACCGGAGCCCGAACCTCTACTTTTTGATTGGGTAAAGTTTCAATTTGTCCTGTAGTTTTAATCCCGACAGCGAGTCGCTGAGCTTTTACTGGTTCAACTTTAATCCCGATCCGTCCAGCAGTTTCTGCATCAACGGAAATAGAACCGGAATTTTTAGTAGCTTCACTTTCCCCTTTAAATTCATCTCCATGTCCCCCGTGTGCTAAAACAGCCACAGGATCGATGAATAACAAAAGACTCAAAAGTATTCCAGAAAAGTGAAATATCAGTGCTGGGGAGCGGAAACGGCGGTAGTATTGCATGATATTAGTAGGGAGAATCTTAACTCAAAGATCAGTTTTACAGATAGCAATGAAATCAGGATTAAATATGGTATTACTGTTTGTAATCACATCTTGCGACCTTCTCAAAAACAGGCAAGATGCCTGTTACACAAAAATTAATTTTTTTTGTGGGATGGGCATCTTGCCCGTCCGTAAAAGGCTAGTTGAGAATGATGCTAGATTACTGTTTGTACCAAGTTTTACGCCACTCTTTCATTTGCTCGATTTCTTGCTTTTGCGAAGCCAGTATTTCTTGGGATAATTTCTTCATTTCCGGCCGCTTCGACTTTTTCAAAGCATCTTGGGCCATCACCAAAGCTCCCTCGTGGTGGGGAATCATCGCATTAATAAAACGCAAATCAAACTGAGCGTCAGCAGCACCTAAATCCATCGTCATCATCATACTTTGCATTTGTTCGGGACTCATTACCATCATGTGACCCATTTGAGCGTGATAAGCCATTGGTGTATTGTCGGCTTTGGGATACCAAGTTTTTCGCCACTCTTTCATTTGATTGATTTCGCGTTTCTGAGCGGCAATTATGTTAGTAGCAAGTTTTTTCATTTCCGGGCGTTTGGATTGTTTAAGCACATCTTTAGCCATGTTTACAGCACCTTGATGGTGCACTGTCATCCCATCAATAAATCGCAAATCGTAGTCGGCATCGGCGGGGCCTAAGTCCATTGACATATTGTGA
>JAYUGZ010000692.1:0-1331 GCA_043767465.1 Cyanobacteriota bacterium | reverse complement strand
TCAAGATTGCCAAACTTTACAACCACATTGCCGATACCCGTAAAGATTTTTTGCACAAACTATCAACCAAAATAGTCAACGAAAACCAAGTAATTATTTTGGAAGATTTGAATGTGTCGGGAATGGTTAAAAATCGGAAACTTTCGAGAGCGATTAGCCAGCAAGGATGGAGAGAATTCAGGACACTTTGTGAAGCCAAGTCTGAGAAATTTGGCAGAGAGTTTAAGGTAATTAGTCGATGGGAACCCACCAGTCAGGTCTGCTCAGATTGTGGTTTTAAGTGGGGTAAAATCGATTTGTCTATTCGCTCAGTGCTTTGTCTATATTGTGGCACCGAACAAAATAGAGACGAAAATGCTGCTAGAAATATAGAAAAAGTCGGGATGGGGAATCGCCACGACTCTAAATGGGCGCAGAGGGATTGTAAGACTACTTCGGTAGCAGAACCCTGTGAAGCGTCAAGAATCACTGCGGATGAGAACCCGGTGAGTATTTCAACAAGCACACCTAATTTGAGAGAACCCAACTGTTAGAAACTCAGGGATAAAGCCACTGAGCTTGTAAGAAATTACAAGCTGTTCTGACCAGACCCCTCCGAGGAACGTCCCCCACCGGTCATGACACCGGCGAATGCGACGCTAGTTTTGGGCTCTGTCATCTTGCAATTAAACGCTTCGACTTCGCTCAGCGCGGCGCAGTTTTAAAGTCACTGAAACAGTGTTGCAGGTCTAAAAAGCCTTTATAACAGGTCGAATGTGTTGAAACTGCCCGCATCGTTCCCCTCTCAGGGCTAAAGCCGCTGAGTTTCCCACTTACCGAGAGTTTTTATGATGGCAATTCCCGGCGTTGCAGTTCTCGCTCTCATTTATGAAAGCAGCACTTCCCTGGTTTACCGCGGCCGCAACGAGCAAGACAACCAACCTGTTATTATCAAACTGATCAAAGAAGACTATCCGACTCCTGAAGAACTGAATAGATACAAGCGCGAATATGAGATTACTGTCAACTTAAACCTCCTGGAAGGAGTTGTTAAAGTTTATAAGTTGCAGCAGGTTAGAAATAGTCTGGCAATGATTTTAGAAGATTTTGGCGGCGAATCTTTGAAAATCTTTATGGCTTCCCAAAAATTTACCACTTTAGGATTTTTGACGACGGCCATCAAAGTTGCTGAAACTTTGGGAGAAATTCACGCCAAGAATGTAATTCATAAAGATATCAACCCTTCTAATATAGTTTTTAATCCAGCTACAGGCAAAGTTAAACTCATAGATTTTAGTATCTCAACTGCATCCAACCTCGAAAACGTTCCGAATAAAAATCCCAATTTTTTA
>JAYUGZ010000691.1:0-3550 GCA_043767465.1 Cyanobacteriota bacterium | reverse complement strand
GCCAAGACGACGATACTTTATACGCCAAAGCTGGCGATGACTACCTGTTTGGCGAAGGTGGCAACGACTCACTCAACGCAGCCGAAGGCAACGACAGTCTTTACGGTGGCGATGGCAAAGATATTCTCGATGCCGGAATTGGCAACGATTACCTCTGGGGTGGCCAAGACGACGATACTTTATACGCCAAAGCTGGCGATGACTACCTGTTTGGCGAAGGTGGCAACGACTCACTCAACGCAGCAGAAGGTAACGATTCCCTTTACGGCGGCGACGGCAAAGACATTCTCGATGCCGGAAGTGGCAACGACTATCTCTGGGGTGGTCAAGATGATGACACCTTATTAGCCCAAACTGGCGACGATTACCTCTACGGCGAAAACGGCAACGACAGCCTCAAAGCTGGCGATGGCAACGATTCCCTCTACGGTGGCGACGGCAAAGATACTCTGTTCGGCGAAGCTGGCAGCGATTTATTAGAAGGTGGTTCCGGCGATGACTCGCTGTTGGGAGGGGAAGGCAACGATACTCTTCTCGGTCAAGCTGACAGCGACACTCTCTACGGCTTCGGTGGCGATGACATCCTCGAAGGCAATTCAGGAACAGACCGACTTTTTGGCGAACTCGGCAACGATACTCTGAATGGCGGTACTGAAAATGACACCCTCGAAGGCGGCGACGGTAACGACATCCTGGATGGTGGTGATAATAACGACAGTCTGTTCGGACAACTCAGTGATGATACGGTTATCGGCAATCGCGGCGATGACATTGTTGATGGCGGTTCCGGCAATGATTTGCTTCAAGGGAACGAAGGGCGCGATCGAATTTACGGTCAAGCTGGCCTCGATACCCTGTTCGGTGGCGACGATAGCGACACCCTGTGGGGAGGAGATGACGCTGACATCTTGCAGGGAGAATCGGGCACCGATACCCTGTTTGGCGGTAACGGCGACGACACCCTGGACGGCGGCGAAGATAATGACAGCCTGTTAGGAGAAGCCGGCCGCGATATTCTCGCTGGCAACAGTGGCGATGATTTCGTTGACGGCGGTACTGAAAACGATACTCTCTCCGGCAATGACGGCAGTGACAAATTATACGGCCGCCAAGGCAATGACTTCTTAGAAGGCAATGCCGACAACGACGAACTTTGGGGTGGAGATAATGACGATACGCTGTTAGGACAAGGCGGAGATGACCTTCTGTGGGGCGAATCGGGCAATGACAGCCTCGATGGTGGTGAAGGAGCCGATCGCCTTTTCGGTCAAATCGGCAAAGATACCCTCTCCGGTAACAATGGCGACGACTACTTAGAAGGCGGTGCAGACGACGATAGCATGACTGGAGGTGCAGGGCGCGATCGCATTTACGGCAATGACGGCAACGACTTCGCCGACGGCAACAGCGGCGACGACTACATCGACGGCGGCGCCAACAACGATACCTTAGCAGGTGGTGAAGGGGACGATCGAATTTTCGGTCAATCCGGCAACGACAGCATCCAAGGCAACGAAGACAATGACTTCATCGATGCTGGAACCGGCAACGACACGCTGTGGGGCAACGACGGCGACGACGAACTCTACGGCCGCGAAGACCGAGATTTGATCGACGGTGGCCGCGGCAACGACCAAATCTACGGCGGAGACGCAGCCGACACCCTCCTCGGACAAGTCGGAGACGACAACATCGACGGCGGTTCCGGCGCAGACTCGATTCTCGGTGGCGACGGCAGCGACAACATTTGGGCCCAAGCAGGCAACGACTCGATTTACGGCGGCGCTGGCAACGACAACATTTGGGGCAACGAAGACGACGACCTGATTTTTGGAGAAGCTGGCGACGACAAAATCGACGGCGGTTCCGGCTACGACACCATCGACGGCGGGGCTGGCAACGACGAACTGTTCGGCGGTACGGGCAACGACCAATTATTAGGAGGTGCCGGCAACGACAAAATTGACGGCAGCATCGACGACGACAAACTGTTCGGAGGTGCCGGCAACGACTTGATATTTGGCAGTCAAGGGCAAGACACCATATTAGGCGAAGTCGGCGAAGACACCCTCTACGGTGGCGACGAAACTGACTTGATGGACGGTGGTGCCAGTAATGACATGGTTTTCGGCGACTCCGGCGACGACACTCTCACCGGCGACTCCGGCGATGACACCCTCACAGGTGGTGGTGGCAACGACTTCATGGGCGGAGGCAACGGCGACGACTTGATGTTCGGTGAATGCGACAACGACACCATGCTGGGAGGTGCTGGCGACGACACCCTCGACGGCGGTTGCGGCAACGACTTGTTAACCGGGGAAGCCGGCAGCGACTACCTGTTGGGCAATGAAGGCGATGACAGTCTCGACGGCGGCAGCAGCAACGATACCCTCGATGGCGGTAACGGCAACGACTTCTTAAACGGCAACAGCGGTAACGACAGCCTGAATGGTAACGATGGCGATGACAGCGTTTACGGCGGCGAAGGAAACAACGTGCTCAAGGGCGGCAACGGTTTTGATACCTTGATTGGAGGCAGCAGTTCCGACATATTTGTGCTAGCACCAAGTTCGGGACTAGATCATATATTCTACTTCCAGGGCGATCGCGATTACCTCGGACTAACACAAGACCTCACCTTTGACCAATTGCAAATCGTTCAAGGCGGCGAGAATTACACTAACGATGCTTTGATTAGCATCGCAGGCACCGGCGAACATTTAGCTTGGTTGAAAGATACTCAAGCCAAAACAGTTGACAGTTCTCGCTTTGTCTCCATCACTCCCGGCGGCGCACTTCCCGCAGCTTTCAACACTCCCTTGAATATCGACATTTTGACTGGTCAACCTGTTGATAACGACGATATTTTACAATCGATTGGTAGCAGTTCTAGCACTAGCTTATCCAGCACTATTCCTGCATCAATTAGTCTGCCAAATACAACTACTGCACCAATTAGTCTGTCAACCAGCACGACTTCCGCAGCAGCAAGTCTCAGCCTGCAACCATTGACAACAGGTACTAATTCAGCAACAGCAACTGCACCAATTAGTCTGTCAACCAGCACGACTTCCGCAGCAGCAAGTCTCATTCTGCAACCATTAACAACAGCTACTAATCCAGTTAGTGCAGCAACTTCGGCCAAAACTACCACCAATGACATCTTGCTAAATGGCGGTTCAATCCCAACCATGAAGACCTTTAGCGAAACCGACGATGACATTTTAATCTACGACACAAAGAGCTTGTTGAGTTCTCTCACCAGCGCTCAAAGTCAGCCAATCATTCCTTTGACTGGCACGATTGTTAGTAGTTCCATTCTGCCAACTGCGAATACTGCTGCTAAGGACAACAGCCTGTTAATCACTCCGGCTGCAAGTCCAATTAACCCGCTAGCGAATAGCAGTTTGACTGGCACTTCTACCGTGAAGTAATTGTAGATTCGGTTGATGGCGATCGAATACATTAAAAACCAGGTTTCTTCGAGAAACCGGGTTTTTATCTATCTGCTCAAAACTAATATATAGATTTTTTCCTGTCCGGTAAA
>JAYUGZ010000690.1:0-1336 GCA_043767465.1 Cyanobacteriota bacterium | reverse complement strand
GTTTGACCGTGTTCTTTCAGCCATGCACCATAGGGATGAGCTTTTGCAACTCTTTCTTTTACTTCCCAATTGTGCAAAATCTCGTCAGTTTCCAGATCGACAATGATAGTCTGTCCTGGGCCTAACCGTCCTTTCTCTACAATATCACCCGCAGGTAAATCTACGACCCCAGCTTCCGAGCCAACATAGATATAACCATCCTTGGTAATGCAATACCGAGCTGGACGTAAACCATTGCGATCGAGTGTCGCTCCTACTACCTTACCATCCGAGAACGATAATAACGCTGGCCCATCCCAAGCCTCTTGCAAACCACTGTAATAATCATAAAAATCAGTGATTTCGGGATACTTATCCAAATCTGGCTGATTCTTGTACGCTTCTGGTACCATAATCATCAGACCTTCGATCGGACTGCGACCAGAACGAACGATTAATTCCAGTACATTATCCAAGGTACCCGAATCGCTATTATCGAGATTTAAAATCGGCTGCAACTCCCGCAGACGCTGATTCCAAATGGGATGATTCAAGTCGCCTTCTCGCGCCACCATCCCATTAATATTACCTAAGAGAGTATTAATCTCCCCATTATGCCCCACCATCCGCATCGGTTGAGCGAGTGGCCATTTTGGCATCGTATTCGTACTAAAGCGACGGTGATAAACCGCAAACGCCGCCGTAAACTTGGGATTAGTTAAGTCAGGATAAAATGCACCGAGCACAGCCGATCGTACCATGCCCTTATAGACGATCGTCCGACCAGACAACGAACAGATATAAAAATCATCCCCAGTCTTCACCGTACCATCAGCTTGCAACGCCTTGACAATTTTGCGGCGCACCAAATATAGCTGACGCTCCAACTCATCCCCAGTACTAGTTCCTTCAATGACTACTTGCTCGATGTATGGTTGATTTTCCCGCGCTTGCTCGCCTAATGTCTCTGGCTCAACCGGAACCTCCCGCCAACCGACTAACTGACAATTTTCCTGAGCGACGACATCTGCAACAATCTTTTTTGCCACAGCACGCTTGTCAGCATCTTGAGGCAAGAATAACATCCCGACCGCCAACCGAGATCGCTCCACCCCAATCTTATCGCCAAAAGATTCCTTCAATAAATCCCAAGGAATCCCCGTGAGAATCCCTGCACCATCACCAGAATCTCGATCGGCACTACAACCGCCGCGATGCTCCATACAAGTCAGAGCCGTCAAAGTCTGCTCGATCAGTTTATGACTAGTCGTCCCCGCCGGACAAGCAATAAACCCCACACCACAAGCATCTCGCTCCTCAACTAACCATCTAGGGCCGATATAAGGTTCTTGATTAG
>JAYUGZ010000689.1:0-8811 GCA_043767465.1 Cyanobacteriota bacterium | reverse complement strand
TTGCTAGGTATCGCAGCCGCAGCTACAGCAACTAAGTTAAAAACTCCCAATCAAGTTGTGCTACCAGTCGTCTTAATTAGCAGCATTTCAGGCATAGTTAGCAGCACAATTTTTGACACTATCAAAAATGCTTCTTTTACTGGTAACAGTATTGTTTGGGGAAGCGGCTTAATTGACACCTTTAAATCTAATTTCGGTGCAGCCATCAATCAGCTCATAAAAATATTATCTCCCAGTTGGCAGTATTTAGGAATATACCCGTTACTTTATCTTATTGGATTGCTGTTGCTGACTAAGATTGCGAGCAAAAAAAATCCGAGTTTAATCAAGTTAAAAAAGCTCCTCGCCCGTCAAAAAAAATCTAGTTACACCATGATAATTTGTGCGTGCATAGCATTGATGGTAAGTGCGAGTTGGGTGGCAATGGAAAAGCGGAATGTTGCTCGCGCCCAACTGTATCGCGGCATTTACGAGTATATTGATAAAAATACAGTGCCCAATCAAAAAATCGGCTTCTTTTTAAGTTCCCGCAGCTACCTGTTTTACGGCAAAAATTTGGACAGACAAGTTTTATATGTGCCGTTTAGAGCCGATCGACTTTCGGCATGGATTGACAACCTCCGCAAAAATAAAATTAGCACTGTGGCATTCGGGCCCCTGACTGAAACAGACGACTATACCAAACAAGCTTTATCTTGGCTGACAAGTCCCGAGGGCCCGCTACAACCAGTTTTCGGGAAAGATTTTAATACTGAATCGGTATTATATCGCTTAAAAAATTAAGATATAAGTGCAAATAAACATTAGATGGGAGAGAGGGCGGGTTTTGCACTTGTCAAATCGTTTGCATCATAAATTATCAGCTAAACCCGCGCCTACAAGATGCTATGTTTTTTGTCCTTACCTAATTAGTTATAATGAACCAAGCTAAAACTCTATTTTCAATTATAGTTCCGACTTACAATCGCCCCGACAAATTAGCGCAGTGTCTTCAGTCTTTTGTACAACTAGAATATCCGCGCGATCAGTTTCAAGTCATAGTCGTCAACGACAGCACCGAAACATCTGTAGAAACTACTATTTCCCCTTTTCAAAATAAGTTAAATCTCACAATTCTCACACAACCAAACTCAGGCCCCGCAACGGCGCGAAATACTGGAGCTTTTGTCGCAGCAGGCAAATTTTTAGTGTTTACAGACGATGACTGTACTGTGGCGCCAGATTGGCTGCAAAATCTGGAACAGCGATTTGTGGAAACACCAGACTGTTTAATCGGAGGTCGAACTGTCAACGCGCTGCCGGATAACATCTATTCTACTGCCAGCCAGCAACTAATCGATTATCTTTACAGTTACTATAATGCGATTGGCGATCGCGCGCAATTTTTCACTTCTAACAATTTTGCCCTTCCCGCTGAGGCTTTCCAGAAAATCGGCGGGTTTGACACGACTTTTTCGCTAGCGGCTGGAGAAGACCGGGAATTTTGCTTTCGCTGGCTCAATTTGGGAGGTCGCGCGGTCTACGCTCCCGAAGTTATAGTTTATCACTCCCACGCCCTAACTCTGCGCAAATTTTGGCAGCAGCAATTCAATTACGGTAGAGGTGCTTTTTTGTTTGGGCAAATTATCTCGAAAGGCGAGGCTAAGGGGAAACGGCAACATCCGTCATTTTATCTAAATTTGCTAACTTATCCATTGTTTCACGGTTCGGGCATTCAAATGTTATTAATTACAGGATTATTTTTGGTTTCTCAGGCGGGAATTGCTGCGGGATTGTTTTGGGAGAAAAATGTTTTTGTTGAGAAATAGAATTTAATTAATGAACCGCAGAGAGCGCAGAGAGCGCAGAGAGAAAAGCCGAGTTAGTAGTTATAGCGGTTCTCAAGCGTGGTGAGGATAGCCCGTAAGCCCACGGAGGCCACGGAGGCCAGTCATACCTCATGTTTCGCTCGAAAGGCTATAGTAGGGTGCGTCAGCTTTGAGCCGTTAATCATTGATAAAATAATTCGTGGCTGACGCACCCTACAACGGGAGCACGTACCTGAAAAATTACATAAATCCGTGCTCTGCTAAGAATTCAGGGGTAATTGTTCCCAAACTGTTGATAGCGGGTGTTTCTTCCCAGGGTTCGGGATGCTGTTTTGAGCCGCTGCGCAGAAACTTGGCTACGTATTTGCCGAGAATATCTGCTTCTAAGTTTACTAAGCTTCCCGGCTGCAAATAACTGAGG
Source organism: Cyanobacteriota bacterium (assembly GCA_043767465.1). Lineage (GTDB taxonomy): Bacteria > Cyanobacteriota > Cyanobacteriia > Cyanobacteriales > Microcoleaceae > Microcoleus. Next base: position 6,582 of record JAYUGZ010000689.1, on the reverse strand, counting down.
TTTGTCTGGGAAAAACTGTGCGGAATTACGGCAATTTCAAACCAATTTCCGTCTGCATCGCAATCTGCCACTGTGAGACTGATGCCGTTGACGGCGATGCTGCCCTTGGAAACGATGAATGGTGCGATTTGACGCTGCCATGCTGAATTGGCTGTTGGTGGGGCTGCAAACCTCATCTCCCAAGCGTTGGCTGTTTGGGTTGATGTCGCTAAAGCGCCGATCGCATCTATGTGTCCAGTTACGAAATGTCCGCCCAATTTGCTACCGGCGCGCAGGGAGGTTTCTAGGTTCACCCAAGCATCGGGGAACGATCCCAGAGTGCTGCGGCGCAGGGTTTCTGGGGAAGCGACGGCGACAAAACCTTGGGGCACAACTTCTACTACCGTCAAACAGATTCCATCCACGGCTACGCTATCGCCAATGGCTAAATCTTGTAAAATCTGGTAGGAGTTACTTGAGGTGCAGGAAATTTGGAAGTAATCGTTGCCTAGCGACTTCAGCTTTCCGAGAGATTGAATTAGTCCTGTAAACATCAGTATTTTTCCTTAGTCGATCGCTTATTTAAATCTAACCAGAGGCACAAACAAACCAGACACATCAGCTTTAGCCGTCCCCCGGATGCCATCGAAAATCGACAGTCCCCCGATCGGTTGTAGATTCAGGCGAAGATCGAGTCATACTGGATTTAGGTCATCTTTATGTCCAAGTTCTCTACCGCCTTACAGTTTCTTTTTAATTCTATGAGGCCGATCGAATGATTGAAATGAAAGTCGCTGGAATTGCCTTAGATGCAGCCACGCGCAGCCCTATTGTCCTGTTGAGAGACTCTACCGAGCGACGCGCTTTGCCTATTTACATCGGTCAGGAGCAGGCAAAGGCTATTATTAGCGCTATTGAAGGTCACAAGCCTCCTCGACCTTTAACTCACGATTTGATGGTCAATTTCCTAGAAGCTTGGAGCCTGACCTTGGAGCGGATAGTGATTCACTCGCTGCAAGATAACACCTTCTATGCTGTGCTGATCGTCCGTCAGGGTGAAGTAAAAAAAGAAATCGATGCCCGGCCCAGCGACGCGATCGCCCTGGCCCTGCGCACGAACAGCCCCATCTGGGTGATGGAAGAAGTCGTCGCCGATGCTTCGATACCCGTCGATCGAGATGCTGATGAGGCCGAACGCCGCGCTTTCCGGGAATTTATTTCAAACCTCCGCCCGGAGGATTTGATCAAGAGAAGCGGTTTGGGCCCTAGCGAAACTTCCTCGTAACATTTATTTATGCGCTATCGACGGTTTGGCAAAACAAAGTTGCACCTGTCTGTATTTTCCTTGGGAACCATGCGCTATTTGGCTTCTGAGGAAATTGCCAGTCAGACTGTACAACAGGCGGTGTCTCTGGGAATCAATCACCTGGAAACGGCGGCGGGTTACGGTTGCAGCGAGGAATATCTGGGCGCGGCTTTGTCGGCCCTGCCGATCGATCGATCGCGCCTCCACGTCACCACGAAAATCCCCCCAACGGACGATGCTGCCGCCATGGAACGCTGCATCGATGAGTCCCTCAAACGCCTGAATCTAGACTATATCGACTGTCTGGCAATTCACGGTGTGAATACTATTGAACATTTAGCTTGGGTGCGATCGCCCACAGGCTGCATGGAAGCTGTACGCAAAGCCCTCGCTGATGGCAGAATTCGCCACGTCGGTTTCTCGACTCACGGGCCTCTGGATGTGATTTTGGCTGCAATTAATACAGATTTGTTTGAATTTGTCAACCTGCATTATTACTATTTTTTTCAGCGCAACGCCCCGGCAATTCAACTCGCCACAGAAAAAGCTCTGGGCGTTTTCATCATTTCCCCGGCAGACAAAGGAGGGCAACTTTACACGCCCCCAGAAACTCTCGTACAATTGTGCTCGCCTTTCTCGCCCTTAGAGTTGAACTATCGGTTTTTACTTAGCGATACTAGGATTGGGACTCTCAGTGTGGGGGCTGCAAATCCGACAGAATTAGAGCAACCTCTAACATATTGCGATCGCGACTTTCCCCTTACCGATGCCGAAATCGCTGCCTTTGCGAGGCTAGAATCGGTTGTTGCAGAGCGCTTGGCAACCGACAAATGCAGCCAGTGCTATGCCTGTTTGCCCTGCCCGGAAAACATCAACATTCCCGAAGTATTGCGGCTGCGCAATCTCGCTGTCGGCTGTGACATGACAGACTTTGGCAAATACCGCTACGCCATGTTTGAAAATGCCGGACACTGGTTTCCCGGCAGCAAAGGCAACCGCTGCACCGATTGCGGCGAATGTTTGCCCCGGTGTCCCGAAGAGTTGGACATCCCCAGCTTGCTCAAAGATACTCACCAGCGGCTGGGTGGCAAACCGGGCAGGCGGTTGTGGGATTGATCCGCAGCAACCAAAAAGTCGATCGAGCCGATCGAGCGTGCTGCAATAATTAAGTTAAACTTTGTTCTAAGTGGATTCACGATCGAGTCAATCAAAAAACTACCTAATTTCGGGACAGTCGGCAGCAGCCTCCAGATTTCGCAAACAAAGTTTTTTATGTCTAGCGAGCATCCTGCACCACAAAGCCGATATTTCTGGCTTTGAACTCGGGTACTGCACTCCCGCGTAAAAGCGCACTGCGAAAAGATGCTCCCAATAAACTTTTAAATAGCAGCGAGCAGCATATGTGAAAACAACTGAAAAACCAAATTTGCTTGCACCGCAAGCAACCCAGATTTGGGGAAAATACCCCAGTTATTTCCTTACTTTGTTGGCGAGAGTCAGAGCTAACAATTTTATGATTAGCGATTAACCGAACTCGAACTCAAAACTAAAATCTGTAGCAACTGTGCCCGACGGTGAGGAATTTCTGGCATTGCTGAAAGATCAGCTTTGATTGCGGTTCACTCAGAACTTCTTCCTTCTTTATTCTGCTATAAAATTTGAAATTGATGGCGTTTCAGATTAATGCGTCGCCTGTCATCTACAACCGATTCAGCAGCATCTACTACTATGGCTCAAACTCAGTTAAACGACAGCCAGCTAAATTGTCACCCGCCCACAGAAGTTGCGAATTCCGAAATATTAAAAGCAGCTTTAAAGCCACGTCTCTACAATTTTTGCGTTAGCAGAAAACAGCTAATCGGACTGCTGGCTTTACAAACAATCTTGCCAGTCGGACTAACGGGAGCAGCACTTTGGCTGACATCAGCAGTTGGCAGTAATCAACTGCAAAATCAAGCTAAATCAGAATTGAGCCTTAGTGAAATCAATTACAATGTCCAACTCGATCGCGCCGCTTACCGTTTGCACAACTCTTCGGAAAGCCAAACCATCGCCCAAACAGCCTCAGCTTACAACAGTGGCACAAACGTATCAAATTTGCGCAAATCTGTCAAGCAAATTCTCGAAAATCAAGTCATCACAGGGGAAATAGACAGCGCAGCCTTATTTGGAAAAAATCGGCAGATTGTGGTTAGCGTCAATCCCAACCAGAAGCAAAAAAGTTTTAACCTGCAAACAATAGTCGATCGAGTATTCACCGCCAAAGAGCCAATAACCGCCAGCGAAATCATTGCTAAATCTGAAGTTCAGAAACAATTCGGATCTTTGCCAGCCGGATCGGGCGATCGCAGCATCCTCGTCCGCTACGCAGCAACTCCGGTAAAAGATCCAAAAACTCAGACAGTGATGGGTATCTTAGTGTTAGGAAAAATTCTGGGCCAAACGGCGGAAGTTGCTAACAGCGAAACCATAAATTTACAGGGCGGCGGATATAGTGCTATCTACAAACCGCTGGCTGACGGTAAATTTGTCTTGGCAAGTTCCCAAACATTAACAAAAAATCAACAGTTGCCCGACTTGCTGTCGATCGACAAATCGCTACTAAAATCTGCACTCGCCGCCGACGGCAAACCAGTTGTCGCACAGGTACAAATCGGCAGTCAAACTCATGCAGTAGCTGCCAAATCCCTGGACAATTTAGCCGGGAAACCCGGAGCAATTTTAGTGCGATTCATCCCCAAAACCTCCGAAACCTGGTGGGGCAACAATTGGGTGCTAGCAGTGTCTGCGGCTGCCGTTGTCCCCTTCGCCTTGGCAGTTGCAGTCACCCGCCGGAATGCCAAACTCGCTAACTCAGATTTATCAACAGCAGACGGGATTTTATCATCTAATTCTACCGCCGAACCGCCGCAGCTATCACGGATCTGCGTTAGCGTTAGCGTTAGCGAAGCGATCAAACGGAAAGCGATCAAACGGAAAGCCCGCCCCTACGGGAGGCTCATCAACGAAGAGGATCGCATTTCTGACAATTTATCTGACTCAAATCTGGGCCAATTCGGTTTGTTCTCAAAAAAACCGAGTTTAGACAGTCAATTAGCTCTCGATTTTCCAGATCGAAGCTTGGCGGGCGATCGCGCGCAAATCGCAAATCCCGAAATCCCGCTAACTTTCCAAGCCCTAGAATTCTCCGCCAACTCAGGCTCAAAAGGGCCGAGGCCCTCGGCAGATACAGAATCCGAAAAAAGCGCGATCGCCCTAAATCAAGTTCAAGAAGCTTGGCAAGACTTAAATCGCGTCAACTTGGAATTGCAGGGAGAAATACTCGCTCGTCAAAACGCTCAAAAAGCCCTGCGAAAGAGCGAAGCACTGCTGCAAGCGATTTTAGACAACTCCACAGCCATGATTTACATCAAAGATGTTGAGGGAAAATACCTGCTCACCAACAGCCATTTTGACAATTTGTTCCACATGGCAAAAGAGCAAATAACTGGCAAAACCGACGGCGATATTTTTCCGCAAGACTCTTCAGCAGTCTTGCGAGAAAACGACTTAAAAGTTATCGAAGCCCGATCGCCCCTCAGCATCGAAGAAGTCATCCCTCAAGACGACGGCCCCCACACTTATCTTTCTCTGAAATTTCCCCTCTGCAACTCCAAAGGTAGAACTTATGCAGTCGGTACAATTTCTACAGATGTCAGCGATCGCAAAATTGCCGAACTCACCCTAGAAAAAGCCAAAGCAGAACTAGAAATAGAAGTCGAACAGCGCACCTTATTTCTCAAACAAGCCAACGAACTCTTGCAGTTTGAACTCGCAGCCCGAGTCCGCGGCGCCATTACCGTCAGACAAATGACCGCCCAGGTAGCCCGACACGCCAGAACAGTTGACGGCATTCTCGGCGCTTCCCTCGACCTAATTTTTCTAGTAGATCGATCGGGAAAATACACTTACGTCAGTCGCACCGCGGCCCAAGCTGCCGGCATGAACCCCAGAGAAATGATTAGCAAAACCTGGCAGGAATTAGGCTGGCCATCCAAAACCATGCAGCGGGTTCATCAAGAGTGCGACGGCGTATTTGCCACAGCCGAGCCGGTGAAAGGCGAAGTAATAGTCCCCACCGCAAGCTGGGGAACCCGCGACTACGAGTACATTCTCAGCCCGGTTTGTGCCACAGACGGCAGCGTGGAAGCAGTCGTGGCGACGCTGCGGGATATCACCGAACGCAAAGACGCCGAGGAAGCATGGCAATTAGCCAAAGAAGCCGCAGAACTCGCCAACCGCGCCAAAAGTGCTTTTCTGGCAAACATGAGCCACGAGTTGCGCACTCCCCTGAACGCGATTATCGGCTACAGCGATATGCTGGTGGAAGATGCCGAAGAGTTGGGCAACTTAGAGACTGTCTCGGATTTAGACAAAATTCGCACTGCTGGCAAACACTTGCTGCGACTGATTGACGACATTCTTGACATTTCCAAAATTGAAGCTGACAAGATGGAGATTTATCTCGAAAGCTTTGATGTTGGCGGCTTAATCGAGGAAGTGGCAACAACCATCAAACCGTTAATGGATAAAAACCGCAATACCTTGCAAGTATTGAGTGCCCAGAATGTCGGCGCCATGCACGGCGATTTGATGAAAGTGCGGCAGGTAATACTGAATTTGCTGAGCAATGCTGCTAAATTTTCTACTAATGGGGCGATCGTCCTGACTGTCGAAAGAATCACTAGCGAAGAATTAAAAAATAAATATCAATCGAAAGTCGCTCAGATGTTAATTTTGGATTCAGAATTTTTAATTTTCCGAGTGACGGACACGGGCATCGGCATGACACAAGAGCAGCAAGAGCGATTGTTCCAACCTTTCACTCAAGCCGACAATTCTACTACTCGCAAGTACGGCGGTACTGGTTTGGGATTGACTATCAGCCAGCGTTTTTGTCAGATGATGGGCGGGGATATTGAAGTTTGTAGCGAGTTAGATTGCGGTTCTACTTTTACTGCTTGTCTGCCTGCTTCCTTGTTTAGGCGATCGGAATTTTGAGAGTTGACAGTTGAGAGTTGACAGCTTTTCAGTTGACAGTTGACAGTTGACAGTTGACAGTTGACAGTTGACAGTTGACAGTTGACAGTTGACTGTTAGTTGATAGCTTGCTATGAGATTGTCGAAAGGTTGATTTTTGACAGTAGTCAGTTATTGTATGGGTAGTGCCCTGAAGGAAAGGATCGAGTAAGTTACTATTAGAGAGAAGTGTTTACCATAGTGTGATATGACAATAGAGATTCCCCATTGTCCTAATT
>JAYUGZ010000688.1:0-3561 GCA_043767465.1 Cyanobacteriota bacterium | reverse complement strand
GCTGAAAACTATGATAACTTAATTACTATTGGCAAGCGCACTGAGGAACCTAGAAGCCGTTTTTACATTTCCTCTTCAAATCCCAGATCTATTACCTGTAAAATCATTAATAACCCAGGTGAAATCAAATTAGCTTACGGTTTACCTGACAACTCTAATTTGATTCGTGTATCTGTCAAAATTTATGTGGATGGTGAACTCAGAAACACTTTAGATTTTGGTCGTGGTGAGGCTATACGTGAGTCAATAGATATTACGGGTGCGTCGGGGTATACCATCGATTATAAAGTTATTTCAGCCAATGGTGGAGATTATATCTATAATTTGCCTAAATCCTGAGTTTTTTTAGGTGGCAGTAGAAGATGTAAAACAGGACTTACGCACTCCGACCAAAGAAACCGGGTTTTTGCCAGGTTCAAGGGCTGTAACGAAATATTCTCGCAAAAAACCCGGTTTCTGACCACCCATGCCTGAGTCCTGCCCGATTAAATTTGTTCGACTTAGTGAGTACGTTTACGTTAAAATACGTCAAGCAATACGTCAAGCAAAATTAAGTCCTATTTCCTATTCTAGACTTATCAAGTATTTGGTAAATAGCATTTGCTAGGTACATTGGATTTTAGATTTTAGATTTTGGATTGTAATGGAACAGCAAAAATTGAAGCAGGGTTTAATATTTCAGCAAAAAGCTGTTCGGCGATTTGCCCGATCGACCTCCGGGAAAATCGGCTTAATTTTGACTGTAGCGCTGATTGTTGTGGCAGTGTTAGCTCCCCTAATTTCCCCCTACAATCCGGCGGTCGATCGCGATTATTTGTCGCGCTTAGTGGCTCCTAGCGCCAAACATTGGTTCGGCACCGACAGTTTAGGGCGAGATTTGTTAGTGCGGGTGTGGCACGGATTGGGGATATCTTTGATTGTCAGCCTGGTTTCTGTGGGTGGGGGATTATTTGTGGGAACTCTGTTGGGGCTCTTGGCTGGGTATTTTCGCGGATGGGCCCAAGTGGCGATCGGCACTTTGGCGGATATTTTGCTAGCTTTTCCTTCAATCTTACTGGCGATCGCGGTTGTCACCGTCACCGGGCCAAGCCTGCAAAGCGTAATTATCGCCGTCAGCGTCGTGCAAATTCCGATTTACATCCGCCTCACACGCAGCATGGTGCTATCTCTGCGCGAACAACAATTTGTGTTAGCTGTCAAGGCCTTGGGCGCTAGCGACTTGCGGATTATTTTTCGCCACATTTTGCCGGGAAGTCTCGCGCCTCTGGTTGTACAAGCAACTCTTTCGACTGGTACAGCGACGCTAGAAGCTGCTGGTTTAGGTTTTCTCGGTTTGGGCGCACAACCGCCAGCGCCGGAGTTAGGGACAATGCTTTCGGACGCTTTCAAAGGCGGATACGCTCTTTCTTCTCCTTGGACTATTTTGTTTCCCGGTTTGCTGATTACCTTGACAGTTCTGGGTTTCAACCTTTTAGGCGACGGGCTGCGAGACGTTTTAGACCCGAGATCCAATGCTGCGGCAAGGAAATAGCAATCTTATTTGTATTTCATAAATCTTTGATCCGAGCCGATTAACCGCAGACACAAGGCAGATTAACACGGATCAACGCAGATAATTTCCAGATAAAAGGCAATGAATTTAATCTTGTCTAATATTGAAATTCTGCCCATAGACGGTACTCAAAAAAACAAGATATAGCGGTTCTCAAAAAAGTGAGGATAGCCCAATGCTCTTCGGACCTGTTTGGCCAATGCCCAATGCCCAGTGCAGCGTCGGGTACCTCATCTTTCTGAGAAAGGCTATATGACTTTTATGACTTTTATGACTTTAAGTCATGACTTTTATGAATTTACTTTATAAATAATCTATGTGATTATACTGACAAGCTTACAAAATCGAACGCTGTCATATCTGACATTGTAACCAACACCGGATTAAAGATACATCTGCGATCAAACTTCATTTAGTCATTACTAAATGCTATTTCGTGCGACTACAAAACCGAAATAGTACATTTTAACCAGCAAAAACCCAGATACTCATCATTCGACGAAATTAAATCATGGCATCTATTTTTGCACCCAATAACAATGACACCTTACTCACAGGAACTGCGAACAATGACGACATCTTCGGATCAGGAGGAAAAGATACCCTCGTCGGCCTTGGAGGTAACGACTTTCTCTTCGGCGATGAGGGGAATAACTCACTCGTCGGCGGACTTGGCGATGACACCTTATTTGACGGGCTTGGCAATTCAACTCTCAGCGGAGGTGAAGGTAATGATTTTATTTTCAGCATTGGTGGTAATGACTTAATGCTTGGCGATGCGGGGAATGATATTCTGATCAGCAATGAGACGATCGCTGGTGCGAACAAATCTGCTACTCTTCTAGGCGGATTGGGCAACGATTTTATAATTGGCGGTTTTGGCAATGACTCCATCAATGGCGGGGATGGCATTGACTCCCTGTTTGGTGATAATGGCGATGATTCAATTTCTGGAGAGAATGGCGACGATTTCCTATACGGCGGTAATGGCAATGACATTCTCAAAGGGGGAGTCGGCGACGATTTTCTGGCTGGAGGTTCTGGCAGCGATTTGATCGACGGCGGAGACGGTTTTGACTTCGTTTCCTACGGGGCAGCGACAACTCCAGTGCTGGTAAATCTCGTGACAGGGATAGCAACAGGAGAGGGCACCGATACTCTCATCGGTATTGAAGATATTATCGGCGGCAGTGGTAATGATTCTCTGACAGGGAATGCTAGCGTTAATTATTTAGATGGTTTTGCTGGCAATGACTCTCTGTTGGGATTAGATGGCGGTGACTTCCTGTTCGGCGGTGATGGCAATGACTTCCTCGGTGGCGGATTGGGCGACGATTTCCTGGTTGGGGAAGCTGGTAATGACACCCTTGATGGTGGAGAAGGTGTTGACTTCTTGTTTGGTGATGGTGGTAATGACATCCTGAATGGCGGGGCTGGCAATGATTTGCTGAGCGGGGGGGCTGGCGATGACACGCTTGATGGTGGAGCAGGTGTTGATGTTGTTTCTTACGGAACAGCAACTGGGCCAATAGTCGCTAATTTGGCAACCGGGACGGCAACGGGACAGGGAGCGGACGTTCTTATTAACATCGAAGATATTATCGGTGGTAGCGGTAATGATTCTCTGACGGGGAATACAAGCGCTAATTATTTAGATGGTTTGGCTGGTGATGACTTCCTGTCTGGTGGCGATGGTATTGACTTCCTGTCTGGTGGTGATGGTAAGGACATCCTGAATGGGGGAGCTGGTAATGATTGGCTGAGCGGTGAGGCCGGCGATGATTCTTTAAACGGGGGGTTGGGCGATGATATTTTGTTTGGAGATGGGGGAAATAATACTCTGGTTGGTGGTGGCGGTGCTGATATCTTGTTTGGAGGGGCGGGCAATGATTTTTATCAGTTGGATGGTACGACGGCTCAAGGTAGCGTAATTTTAGATACGGGTGGCATAAATTCCTTAACCATTCCGGGAGTAACGCTTTCACTCACTCTTGCTCCTGGAAAGACGG
>JAYUGZ010000687.1:0-3567 GCA_043767465.1 Cyanobacteriota bacterium | reverse complement strand
GCTTTCGCTACCGCCTTTGAGAATCAAGCTGTTAGCGCTTTTGAGACACAAACCGGCCGCGATCGCCCCCAACTCTGGAAACGCTTCGTAAATTAGGGCGATCGCCCCCAGCGGCAACGATTGACAATACACCTGACAGCGATCGACTTGATAAGAAGCATTGATCACTCTGCCGATCGGATCTGGCATTTCCCCCAACCGTTCCAGAATTTGGACAGTTGTCTTGATCCGTTCCGGCGTCAGCTTCAGCCACTCCACAATCAACTCGGGAATCGCCATATCGCGACTCGCTTCGAGATCCAGAGTATTTGCTTCTAAAATGTCATTTTGTCGGCGTTTCAGGGCGATCGCCATTGCCTGCAAACCAGCAGCGCGATCCGTACTTTTTGTCGCCGCCAACTCCATAGAAGCTTGATAAGCGCGACGGGCGACATTTGCTGCATCTGATGAATGGCTAAAATCCTCTATGATCATCTAGCTAACGCCTATAAGCCAGCCATACCATCAGCGCCGGCAGCATTGCTAGCAGCACTGCGACCATTGCCCACAGAATAACATTTGGGCCCGGCGAGTGCAGCGCCAGCGGCAACCAAATCACTAGGGGCACCAAAATCATCCCCAGGGTGAGGGGCAAGTAGTGGGCCTTCAAACCCGGAGTTGCTCTGTTCCACTGGTTGCCTGTCCACCGCCAAGCCTGCTTGTAAGGATAGTTCGTTGATAGTTGCTCGATGACGTGTCCGCTTTCATCCAATACAAATATTTGCTGACAGCGGTTGCAACCAAAGGCTTCTGTCAGGGTTATGGGTACGAGACGACCCCGGCGCCGGCAAGGGCACGGGTACTCATCGTTTAAGTCAATCTTGGGAGCTTTTTGGGATGGCACGAGCGATCGGATAAAAAAGCGTTTTGCAAAAATAATCGTTAACATATTCACTCTATCAAACTTGTCAATTCTGCCTTTTCCAGGCTTTGAACTGCCTGTTAGGAGCGATCGCCCGAGAGGCTATTCTGACTTGCAAGTTCTGCATTCAATCTTACCACTAACTGAGGTCTTCGGAACTACCGTTAGGGGTATAAATAAAACTTTCTGGATTTACTTTCCAGTTTTCTTTATTTGCTTTATCTTCTAAAGCGGGTGACGCGATTCGAACGCGCGACATTCACCTTGGCAAGGTGACGCTCTACCACTGAGCCACACCCGCATTTCCTGCGGTCTTCAATATAATGTCTCACTTCTGAGGATTTGTCAAGTCTTTTTTGTAAGTTTTTTTTTCAGACACCCAGTCAAAGCGCCTCAATGCCCCTCCCCGCCTGAAATTGCCCCAGTCGGATTGTTAAAAAAATCAGTAATTGCATTGCTTTTGACCGTCATCCGCCGACGGCAAAGCTACAATCAAGCTGCAATTGTGGGAGAACACTGCTCATGTCAGACTTAAATCGCGGAATCATGAAGTTCAAAGGAGCTGACAGCCCGATCGCGATCGCCATTTCAGCGATCGTCATTGGCAGCGGCATCGGCTTCCTCATCTGGTGGGCGCTGCAATCAGCCTACACCTTTAGCTAACAGACGACTAAAACCTAAAAATTAGAAAGTATTGCTCAGAAGGGAGAATTCAATAAAAATTCTGCCTTCTCTATTTTTTTGCCTTAGACAGCACTTGCCAAACACTTCTATGATATTTATCCTGATCTTGACGACTGTTTCGCCCTCCTAACACAGCTAATATGCGATCTCTTGTCTTAACCGTAGCTCTTCTGTGTTTAGCAACCCCTGCTGTTGCCACAACCTGCGAGGAAAGCTTCCAAAAAAAGGGGGACTTTTTCAATGGTGCTGCCTTTTCTGCGCGTGTTCAGGTTGAGGGGTTATCCATAGAAAGAGCATTTTCTCAATTAAGACCGATTTTAGCCCGCGAGGGCATCAAGACTGTTAGCACTGATGTGAGCATGGGTGTAATGAAAGCCGAAAATCCCGCAACAGCATTTCAGCGTGCTTTGCCGATCGATGTATTTGCCTCACAGGATGGCAATCTATTAAATGTTGAGATGATCTTTACCATTCCGAGTGGCGTGGGTGCAAGCAGAGACACCGTGAAGAAATACTTGTGTGACGCGCTAAATCAATTGTTGCCCAAAAGTACCAGTACAAGGACTTCTGCGACACCACAACTAAGTTCAGCATTGCATTAATTCGATCGCCATCACAGGAAACTATCTGCGTTAATCTGCGTTAATCTGCGATTTCCTCTTCCTGCACCAACCCTTGAAATATCATCGCGGGCGATCAGATCAATCTACTTTATTCGATCGCCCCTTCCCAATAATATTTATCCCAAATCAGCGATCGCACTCTTCAGCTAGCTGAACCTATCTGGTGTTATCTCATAAATTTCCCCGATCGACTACTTTTGTAGTATAATTGTAGTTGCAGCGCCCTGGCGCGCAATTATCAGACTCAAGTTTTGAAAAGGGTTGTATCGCAACAGAAATTTATGGCAACTTTTCGGGACATCCTTAAATACTACACCCGCTACAGTCAAATCTCGGCTCTCAGCATCGGTGCATCCAGCCTGTTTGCGATCGCCGATTTAGCTGTACCCTACGCGATCGGGCAACTCTTAAACGTATTGTCCGATCTGCCTACAGACACAATAACGCAAAAATCGATCGCTGCGATCGCCTCACTTACCCAACAGTCACCCAGCAAAATATTATCCCTATCCGTCTTGCTGGGCTTGATTTTTCTGGTAACAGTCGTCAAAGCACCCATAGAACTTTGGATGGGAAATTGGTTCCATTGGGTAGTACCCTTGAGAGCAAGGCGGGATTGGATGAAAGGAGCGATCGGCAAAATGCTCACCTTACCCTTAGAATTCTACGACGAAAACAACGCCGGTCGGATTTCCAGTCGCATCGCCAAAGGCATCGCCAACCATACTTGGACATACCCAGAAATTGCCGCTGAATTCATCCCAGAAGTCGTCCGCTTAATCGGCATCTTTGCAGTTATTTGGTTAATTGAATGGCGCATCGGCTTATTAATTTCAATTTCCTTCGTATTTATCCTCAGTTTCACCCTCAAAGGCCTCCAAGGGCTGACTCGGCGTGAAGAAATTCTGGATGAATACATCGAAGATACCGAAAGTCGCAACTCGGAAATTATCACAAATATCAAAACAGTCAAAGCTTTTGCCACTGAAACAGACGAACTAAAAAAGCAAACAACCAGACTCGATCGCGAATTGAAAGTTGTAATTAACCGCATTCACAAAGGATACGTCATCCTGGGGACATACCGACAAACAATCGTCCAATTTTGCCTGTTTTCAGTTCTCGGTTTTAGTCTAGCAGCAACAGTCGCAGGCAGGATTTCTCTGGGATATTTTGTCACAGTTTACACTTTGGCAAGCATGGCCTATTCCCAACTGCGTCCGATTAGCATTATCGCCGAATTATTTGCCCGCCGCTATTCTTCAATGATCCGGTTCCACGAATTTATGCAGTTACCAGACGGTGTTGATGCCGTAAATTTAACAGAAAATGCTGCATCCGCGTCGCCTTATAAATTTA
>JAYUGZ010000686.1:0-1341 GCA_043767465.1 Cyanobacteriota bacterium | reverse complement strand
CATCTGGGGAGAGCAAAATCTCTGCCGTTCCCGCACCAACTGTACCCAAACCTAGCAAACCAATTTTGAAAGCCACGACTTTGACCCGTTGAAACTCAATTAACCTACAATCATTGTATGCTAATCAAGCAATTTGTCATTAAGTAAGCCCAATACTCAGAGCCCCGACTTCTTAAACAAGTCGGGGCTCTAGGTGACTAATCAACCAGACTTAATATTACAAATCAAAGTTCTGTATCGATATCTACCCCCATTTCTCGTAGCCGCTGCGCCAATCTTTCAACTTGCTGTTCTAGCTGCTGTCGCTGTGCTTGTTCTTCTCGAATTAAATCTTCTACCAGCGGTGGACATAGCACTTGATTTACCGATAAAATAAATTCAGCGAACTGTACAGACTGAACTTGCTGTCCCGGCAAAAATTCTTGGTGAGAATAACTACCTTCATTTTCGGGACGGCTACACACTCGAATTTTAGGTTGATTGGCATCTACAATCCAATATTCGAGAATATCAATTAAGTCATATTCTGCCCGTTTACGGATGTAGTCGTCCCGCCAATTTTGACTGGTAACTTCTATTACTAACAGCGGTTTTTCTTCAAAATCCAGCATTGCCGAACCAGATTGTGCACAGACTTGTTCCCAAAGACTCTGAGTGCAAATCACCACATCAGGAACACGGGAAGAGTTTTCCTCAGTTCGGACGGCGGTAGTGACAACTGCAACTAGCGGTAGGTTGTGTGCTGCAAAGAAGCATCGGAACTGGTAAACCAAATATTCAATGATTTTGATATGTATAGCTGTGGGTGTTGGCATTTCAATGATATGTCCCCGATATAATTCATAACAAACACCTGATTCTCCCTGGTAGTCCAGATACTCTTGAAAGGTCAATTGTTGGGTAGCAATTAGGATCATCTCAATTATCTCCCTTTTTCGGTGAGCTTACTGTATATTTTACACTTTAAACTATTGTTGTGTGGCATCTTGCCCACCCGAAAGATTTAATTTTAATTTTCAATGCTCTGAACTGTCAACTATCAACTGCTAAGCTGTAGGGTGCGTCGCTGTGAAATTATCGATATTATTTAGGATTTTTGATGGCGACGCACCCTACAAACTTATTACATCTGTTGATAAAAATTATAGGGCGAGCAATGCCCGCCCTACAACTGGGATCGAATTACCTAGAACACATTAATAAGTTTCAACGTGCCAGCGATGTTCTTTCTTCAACTGTTTCTGATAGGCAGTCCAGTCAACATCGTACTTGCTAGATGCAGCCGACATTCCTTCATCAATGCCGCCTTCCATTCCCTTCAAACCACAGATGTAAGTGTGA
>JAYUGZ010000685.1:0-3568 GCA_043767465.1 Cyanobacteriota bacterium | reverse complement strand
CAACATAATCGTCGATCGCTTTTTGCAAAGCTCCCAAATCAGCAATCATCCCAGTCCGCGCATCAATTTCTCCTTTAACAGTCACCTCTAAATGATAGTTGTGACCGTGACCGTTAGGACGAGCGCATTTGCCGTAAATTTCCGAGTTTTCTTCAAAACTTAAATCGGGACGAGCTAACCGATGGGCGGCGCTAAAATGAGTGGATAGAGTTAGATAAGCTTCCATTCCGTTTCCTAAATATTCAGCCCAAAGTTCCGGGTGTTCAAACAATTGAATTTTGCTCAGAGGTAAATGAGGCGCTAGTCGCAGCCAAATTTGCCGTGCTATGTTTTCGGTAGTTGGCAGAGTCTGCTCAAATTCCGGCCACGCTTCGTTAAGGTAGGAAAAATCGAGATCCTTGGTAACTTCCCGCTTGATGACGTGCTTGACATCAGACAGGTTGAGCACCATGCCGTACTCGTCGAGTTCTCCTATCATGGAAACGTAAAGAACGTAGTTGTGTCCGTGTCCCGGTGCGCGCGCAGTTGGGCCAAACCGTTCAAAGTTCTCGGCTTCGCTCAACTCTGGTAGCCAGTACCGGTGACTCGCCGAAAACTGTGCCCGACGATTGATGATGCACTGCATAAAAGTCAAGTAAGGTAAGCTTGTTAAGTTCTGTAAAGAACTTACTTCTTTAAGCATAAACCAATTTTTGCTGGAATTTTTCGATAATTTTAGGGTGCTCTAGATGAATTTCTACCAATTTTCTAAATATTGGCAACACGTCGCCGATCGCTCCCCAGGGCCTATTTTGTCGCACAATACAGATATCCGGCAGAAAATACCACTACAAAACACTTTCTCGCGATCGGTTGCTAGCGCATCACTTACCAGTCTTTGACAAAGTACGATTGTGCCAAGAGGGATAGCTGCGCCTGCGCGCACCTTTTTTGCAACCTTGGACACTCCACAGTTCGTGTTTTCAGTCTAAGCTCTGCAATAGTTAGCCGTTTGCGGTTCAGTTGCGACCAAAACTGATCGCCCATTAGCCATCACCAATTACTGATTACCAAATATTAATGAATTGGATTACTGAATCAGCCGATCGCTTTTTTGAACATTTCTGGGGTGCGATGACAACCCCGCTATTTTATATCGGCGACACTCATCTGTCCATTAGTGCGATCGTCCAACTGATAATCTTAGCTATATTTGCCTTTTTTATCGCTCGGATCATCAGTGAAGGACTCAAGCGCAGCCTGCTAGTTCGGATGGGATTGGATCGCGGCAGTCAAGAAGCAATTTCCACCATCATCAGCTATATTTTAGCAACTCTTGGCTGTATATTCGTCCTGCAAGGTGCCGGGATCAACCTCACTTCTCTCACCGTTTTAGCTGGCGTAGTCGGCATTGGTTTCGGCTTCGGATTGCAAAATCTCGCCAGCAACTTTATCAGCGGTCTCACCCTGTTATTCGAACACCAAATTAGAGTCGGAGACTTTATTGAGATTGACCATTTATTAGGAACAGTAGAAAATATTTCCATCCGCTCCACAATTATTAAAACAATTGACGGACTATTTGTGATTATACCAAATCTTAAATTTGTCGAAACCAACATTATTAACTGGAGTTACAGAGACCCCAGATGTCGCCTCCACATCCCCGTCGGCGTTGCTTATGGAACTGACCCAGTATTAGTTACCGAAGCGCTGTTAATTGCGGCGCGAATGGAATCGAATGTCTTGTCCCATCCTTCTCCTAAAGTATGGTTTCGCGGTTTTGGAGATAGCGCTTTAAATTTTGAACTTTTAGTTTGGATTGACCAGCCGCAGGAAAGCGATGCCATTAAAAGTGCCGTCAATTTTTTAATAGATTACGAATTGCGCCACCGAAATATCGAAATTCCTTTTCCCCAGCGGGATTTGTGGCTGCGAAACCCGCAAGAGATAACTAAACTTTTTCACCATCACAAAGACGATAATTCCAACGGCCAAGTTTTTCCGCAGAATGCCAAACATTCAGCAGAAATAAAATCAAATCCCACGGTTTCCGATCATAAAAAGCCCGGGGCTAAATCGCCTAATAATTGGACGCTGCGAGATTTGTTGCGGCGAGTAACTTATTTTGAACAGTGTACGGATTTAGAACTGCGACAGTTAATTGAATACGGCTACCGACAACTGTTTCCAGCGGGACAGATTGTCTGTAAAGAAAATGACCCAGGCGATTCTTTTTATATTATTCTTTCCGGTGCTGTAGAAGTTCTTTCTCAAAAAGCCGATCAGTATATTGCGACACTTCACGAGGGCGAATTTTTTGGGGAAATATCTCTGCTGTTGGGAACTCCGAGAACCGCGACTGTTAAAACTAGCGAAGATGCAATTTTGTTTGTGGTGGAACGCCACGACTTGCAAAAACTTTTAATAGAACAGCCGAATTTAGCAGATCAGATTGCTCAAAAATTGTCGGAACGCCAGCAAGCTTTGAGAGATTTGGGATTATTAGATGATGACTCTCTTGAACAAACTCCTTTTATTAAAATTCGGAAGCGAATTCAAGTTCTTTTTGGAATTTGACATTCATTAGTCCTTGGCCAAACAGGCCAAACAGGTCATTGGCCAAACAGGCCAAACAGGTCATTGGGCAATTTTCCCCATCTCCCCTCTCCCCATCTCCCATCTGCCCATCTCCCCATCTTCCTCTCTGCTTGACTAACTAACTTTTAAATTTCAATTCCTCCTGTGCTTCCCGCCGCAGTCTAGCGGCAATTCTAAACAGTTCTTGACCTGTGTGCAAGTGTCGATCGTCATAATTAAGGGTAAATAAATGCAATTCTTCTATCCCATCGCCGACTTGATTAATGCAGTAATATAGATGGGCTGCAACTCCGGCTACATTAGATGGATTGGGCATCGCTTTCAGAAAGTTATGAGCTTTTGAAAGAAACTCGCGACTGGTTTCGATATAAGTTTGAAACTTTTCGATCAGTTCGTCATCAAACGGATCTGCTGACAATTCGTTTATTTCTTTTTTAAGCGGTTTCAAGATGCTGTTTAGCATTCGATTGACTGGTTTGTATACTTTGATCAGCCACTGTTCCATTTGTTCGTCGGCATCCCGTGCTGCTTGTTGGCGCTGGCGGGTGACGTTTGACGCCCAGGGCGATTGCTGTTCGCTTGGCTGGGAAATTTGGCGATCGTAAGATTGTCTTTGCTGGGCGTCTCCTAATATTTCATAGGCTGCATTCAGGCGGATAATCTCTTCGTGACCGGCTGTGGAACTCTGGCTGTCTGGATGAAATATTTTGACTAAACGGCGGTATGCTTGTTTAATCTCGGTCTGTGTTGCTGTTGGGCTAATCTTTAGGGTTCTGTAGTGATTGGTAACGGAAGACACGCTGTTATTTCCTTGAAATCTGGATAATCTACAAAAAAGTGCTTGACAAAAATATCATTATTTGCTAATTTTTTAGGTATTTATCTGATATATAGCAACCGCCACATCGGTATTGACATTCAGGAACTCATGAATATATCCTCAAACCCGCCATCATAAACAGTCTCACTGTTAAGAACCAACTGTCAA
>JAYUGZ010000684.1:0-8823 GCA_043767465.1 Cyanobacteriota bacterium | reverse complement strand
TGAGGCTTTATGATCATGACTGTGTGTGGTGTGAAGTGAAGGAGTAAGATGACTGCCGACAGCCAACTAATCTCCGGCAAGGTAATTCGAGCGATCGCAAGACGCGGTTTTGGGCCTGTCCTGCAAGGAGATAGACGCATCAGTCGTTCTCTAGAGAGACTCGACGGAGAATTTTTCAAGCGGCTATTTGACATCCTGTTTTCCTTAACGGTTCTGATCCTGTTTGCTCCGGTTTACCTGCTTTTGGCTCTCTCAATCGCCTTAAGCTCGTCCGGGCCTATCTTTTACGTACAGGAACGAGTAGGCAAAAACCGTAAAATGTTTTATTGCCTTAAATTCAGAACCATGGTGGAAAATGCGGATGACATATTGCTGGAAATCATGGAAAAATCTCCGCATTTGCGTCAAGAGTTTGAGGACAATTTCAAGCTGAAACAAGACCCTCGAATTACCTGGATTGGAAGATTTTTACGAATGACCAGTTTAGACGAATTCCCCCAGTTTTGGAATGTTTTAAAAGGAGATATGAGCGTCGTCGGGCCGAGACCTTTAGTTGAAGAAGAACTGCCGAGATACGGCTGTCACATCAACAAAATTCTCACCATCAGACCTGGAATTACAGGCTTGTGGCAAGTTTCCGGTCGCAACGACATCCCCTATCCCAGACGAGTCCAAATCGACCTCTATTACGCCAATGACAAAAACCTTTGGATGGATTTGTGGATTGTTTTCAAAACAATTGGAGTTGTGATTTTTCCCAACAACAACGGCGCATATTAATTTTTGTCCGCAGTCAGCAATCGGTAGTTAGTTTCGTTTGTTACCGACCACTGATGCTGACTACTGACAGCAAGCAGCAAACTCTTTGCCAAAACATTCACAGTTCCTTGATGCCGATCGCAGAATTGTGAGTTAACGTAGAGCTTGAGAATACGATCGGCAGGCAAAAACAATCTCTGTCCGAAACGTCAAACGCGAATTAACACAGCCTGTCAAAGGAAAATCAGATGACGCAACGCAAGCGAGCGCTAATAACGGGTATCACAGGTCAAGACGGCTCCTACTTGAGCGAATTACTATTAGAAAAAGGATACGAAGTTCACGGCATTATCCGGCGGAGTTCGAGTTTTAATACCGATCGCATAGACCACATCTATGTCGATCCTCACAGCGAAGGCGCACAGTTATTTCTGCACTACGGCGACTTGACTGACGGCACTACTCTGCGCCGAATATTGGAACAAGTTCAGCCTGTAGAAGTTTATAACTTAGGCGCTCAATCCCACGTGCGAGTGAGTTTTGACTCGCCGGAATATACGGCTGACTGTGTAGGAATGGGAGTATTGCGGTTACTAGAAGCAGTTCGGGACTACCAGAATCGCACAGGCATAGAAGTGCGGTTTTATCAAGCAGGTTCTTCGGAAATGTTCGGTTTGGTGCAGGAAGTTCCGCAGAAGGAAACAACTCCTTTTTATCCCAGAAGTCCTTACGCTTGCGCCAAAGTTTACGGTCACTGGCAAACAGTAAATTATCGCGAATCCTACGGACTTTTTGCCTGCAACGGCATCTTGTTCAATCACGAGTCTCCGCGCCGGGGCGAAACTTTTGTAACTCGCAAAATTACTCGCGCTGTTGCCAGAATTGTCGCCGGCAAACAGAAAAAAATTTATTTGGGCAATCTCGATTCCAAGCGGGACTGGGGCTTTGCTAAAGACTACGTGCGGGCGATGTGGCTGATGCTGCAACAAGAGAAACCTGACGATTACGTCATTGCTACCAACGAAACCCATTCCATTAAAGAATTTCTAGATTTGGCCTTTACATACGTCAATTTAGATTGGCAAAAATATGTCGAGTTTGACGAACGCTACTTGCGTCCTGCTGAAGTGGAACTATTGATTGGCGATTCGACTAAGGCGCGCCAGCAATTAAATTGGGAACCTTCTGTAACTTTTCAGGAGTTAGTACATTTAATGGTAGATGCTGACACCAAAGCTCTCGAACAGCAATTGCGAGGTTCCGGGAACGGATTCGATTAAGCGGCAAAACTAAGCCGGAGTGTCGATTTTAGATTTTCCATTTGGGATTTGAAATTGACTCTCGCATAGAATCTGAAAGTTAGAACAAAAACCGAAAATTTTTGACCCTCCCCGACATGAGTCGGGGACTTGTATTCGTTTTAGGGTGGAGTCAGTGCTCACAATTTGTCTGGGTAAATCCCCTGTATGCCGCATTCGCCAAAAGCGCACGCCGGGGATTACCTTACAAAAATCATCAGAAAAAAAAAGATTGTTGCAGCTATTTGTGCCAAAGACATTCAAACAACCAGCTTAATTTATCGCCAAATTTTCGGCTGTGCGGGTCAACAAAAACATTAAAACCATCGTTGAGGACTCGCAGCCGATAAATCTCAGGCTCAGATATGCACGGCAATTTGTCCGTACCTGGGACTGCTAAAAGAGATTTGTTGGCAAGCACGTGCTGTAGCGGAAAGCTTTTTTGCTAAAGTAACAATTTTAGAGTGGAAATTGTCGATCGACCTTTATTGAAAATCCCGAGGTATAAAATTATGACCAGCTTGGACTTAAGCAGCAAGCGCATTCTAGTGACGGGCGGCGCCGGCTTCCTCGGCCGTCAGGTAATCGACCAATTAGTCAAAGCAGGCGCGGATGCTGATAAAATTTCAGTTAGTCGATCGCGCGACTGCGACCTGCGCGTCATGGAAAACTGCAAGCGCGCCGCCGACCAACAAGACATCATCATCCACCTCGCAGCCCACGTCGGCGGCATCGGTTTAAACCTAATCAAACCGGCAGAACTATTTTACGACAATTTGATGATGGGCGCGCAACTAATCCACGCCGCCTACGAAGCAAAAGTCGAAAAATTCGTCTGCGTCGGCACAATTTGCGCCTATCCCAACTTAACCCCAGTTCCCTTCAAAGAAGACGACCTCTGGAACGGCTATCCCGAAGTAACCAACGCACCCTACGGCATAGCCAAGAAAGCCCTATTAGTGCAACTGCAATCCTACCGCCAGCAGTACGGATTCAACGGTATCTACTTGCTACCAGTTAATTTGTACGGCCCCGAAGATAACTTTGATCCGAAAAGTTCCCACGTCATCCCCGCATTAATTCGCAAAGTCCACGAAGCCCAAGAAAGGGGAGACAAAACATTACCAGTTTGGGGAGATGGTAGCCCCAGCCGCGAGTTTTTGTATTCCACAGATGCGGCGCGCGGCATTGTGATGGCTGCTCAATCTTACAACGAATCTGACCCAGTTAATTTGGGAACAAATAGCGAAATTAAAATTCGCGAGTTAGTAGAAACGATTTGCGAATTGATGGGATATGAGGGAGAAATTGTTTGGGAAACAGACAAGCCGAATGGTCAGCCGCGCCGTTGTTTGGATACCGAAAGGGCTAAGGAAAGGTTTGGTTTTGTGGCTGAAGTGGAGTTTAAAGAAGGCTTGAGAAATACGATTGATTGGTATCGAAAACACGCAGTTTGAGTGTAAAAAAACCCGGTTTCTTGAAGAAACCGGGTTTTTTTTTGACTCGGCGGTTGAAACCGCGGCTATACAAACGATGTCCGCCTCCGCGGACTAAGAAATTATATGAATGGATCGCCTCTCGGGTAGAACTCTCCTACAATAATTACTTGTAGAACACCTTTATTGTAAAATATATTATTTTTGCAAGATGTTTATTTTAGAATGGAACTGAACCAGCAGAAAGAACTTTTCAGCAAAGCTTATGTACGTGCCGTGGCAGCCGTGGCAGGTTTTTCAGTCAGTCAGCCAGAGGTAGACGACGACAGCGTGGATTTAAAGATTGTGGCAAGAGGCGGTGGAGGAGTTGTTTCTTCCCCCGAGCTTAACTTACAGTTAAAATGTACCTCAAGGGATCTACTCGACGGGCCGTTCATCAGATATCCGCTGAGGATAAAAAACTACAGCGATTTGATCATCAATTCCCAGGTGCCGCGCCTGTTAGTGGTAGTTTTCGTGCCGGAAAATTTAGAAAACTGGTTGCAGCAGTCTGAAGACGAAATGTGTATGAGGTATTGTGCCTACTGGGTGTCGCTGCGGGGACAGCCAGAAAGAATCAATACAGCAAATGTAACAGTTGAGTTACCCCGATCCAATCAGTTCACAGTAGAGGCTCTTAAGTCTATTATGCAGCGTCTTAGCCAAGGAGGTTTACCGTGAAAGTAATTGTAAAAGACAAAGAAATTTTCCAAACTATAGATCCAAATGTGTTGGCGGCACACTTAGAAGCAAAAGCTTGGGAAAAAGTTGCTTTGGTATATGAAAATACTTGGATTTGGCGCAAAAAGAATGATGCTGGTGAGCTTTTTGAAATCAAGCAGCCTTTGAGACAAGAATTTGATGCCCCTCAGCTTATTTATGAAGCCATTAAGACGCTAGAAATGATAGAAAATCGCTCTCAGCTAGAGATTCTCAGCGATTTAATCACGGTTTTACCTAATGTTGCAATCTCAGGATGGGTTAATACAGTGTATGGGGCAGAATCTCCAGCCCAAATTACATTAATGGGATTTGTAGTGTGGAAGCTGAGAAAAATTAATCTGGAATTGAGGGAGGCAGATTATCAGTTGGCTCTCAAGGCTTATGAAGATCGATCGCCCGTAACCTGTTTTGGTGATTTAATTAAAGAAAATGACGGTTTCGTGCTAAACAATCCGCGCGATTTTGCCCTGCTGACTGAGGCCGAATTAATCTAATAGTTTGGGAAATCCTGGTTGTGGTATAATGTGGGGCAAAAATTATTGTGCTGACTCGCATTACAGGAAAACAGGTTATGCAAACTCTAAAATTAGGTGCATCGGGTTCCGATGTTGTGAAACTGCAAAAACGCTTACTGGAGTTAGGGTTGAATCCAGGCGGTGCTGACGGCAAATTTGGGCCGAAAACAGAAGCATCCGTCAAACAGTTTCAAACCAATCAAAAATTTTTGGCAGACGGCATCGCGGGCCCCAAAACCCTCGCTGCATTGTTCCCTGGGGAACCTTTGGGCTCGTCACTTTTATCATACAGGGCGATCGAGCTAATCTTAGAATTCGAGGTCGGCGGCGGGCGGGAATACTACGAAAGCCTGTTGCAGCGTCCAACTTGGCCGGAAGGAGCATCGGGAATTACGATCGGCATCGGCTACGATCTAGGTTACAACACAGTAGAAGTTTTTAACCAAGATTGGCAGAAATTACCAGATGTCGAACAACAACGTTTGAGTAACTGCTGCGGGTTGACAGAGGATGCAGCAAAAGAACGTTTAGCTAGTGTTAGAGAAATCATTGTTCCCTGGGAATTAGCTTGGGAAGTTTTTAATGTTGTCACAGTGCCGAAATTTTACAATCTGACAAAAGAAGCATTTCCCGGTTTTGAACAATTGCCCGCAGATGTTCAAGGAGGATTGGTAAGTTTGGTGTTCAATCGCGGCACGAGTATGCAGGGAAACCGTCGCCTAGAAATGCGTGTAGTTCGCGATTTGGTCACGAAAAAGAATGTGAATAAAATTGCCGAACAAATTCGCAAAATGAAACGAATTTGGCTGGGAACGAGCATTGAAAAAGGGATGAATAGACGGCGGGATGCTGAAGCGGATTTAATCGAGGAAAGTGCTTAAATATCCTGTCTTCTGTTATTATAAAAACACTCGCTCCTTAATTCAATTCAGGCCGCTTTTGATACGGCTAGGTGTCTTTTAATACCATTTGTAGATTTGTAGAAACAAAACCCTTTCGACTCAATACTATAGCCTTTCGAGCGAAAGATTCGCGGACGCGAACGGCATAGGGCTATGGCCTCCGTGGCCTCCGTGGCCTCCGTGGGCATACCTCACCACGCTTGAGAACCGCTATAGCGTTACAGGTATTTTTGAGGTTTCTGGGACTAAAAATAATCGCCCGCAGTGTGTCTGATCCCTGGTGCTTGTAGGATAATTTGCCATACCTCATTTGAGAGCTCGATCCGCTATAGTTCAATACGGTTCACTTAAGACAGTCCGTTGGGAAAACGACGTGAAAAACAGACACTCTTGTTTGCTTTCCTACCCTTCGGGAACCCCTACGGGGAACGGATCGCTCCGCTAACGTGGGTACACTCGCAATGACAAACGGATATTAAGTAAACCGTATTGCGCTATAGTTCATATTTGAAATAGCGATCGCCCGATCGCCAAAGCTGTTGACTAGCAAGGCATTAATCATAAAAAATCCCTAGCAATTTTCAATTGCTATATCCTGCAGCATTTCCAAATGCTTGTGCACAGGTGCGATCGTATTAGCTGCGATCGCCCCGCTAGCAGCAACAGCAGGCAAACCAATCCCCGGAAACGTGGAATCTCCGCAGCAAAACAGCCCCGCCAAAGGCGTTCTCGGCCCTGGAAACAAGCCGGTACCAGCGCGAATTCCCGGCCCGTAGGAGCCCCGATTTCTGCGCAAAAACCGTTCGTGAGTTAGGGGTGTCCCGACTAAAGTGACTTCGCAGCGCGATCGAATATCGGGGATAATTCTCTCTAAAGCCAACCACATCACCTCGGCGCGCGCTTGCTTCTGCTGTTGGTATTCGGCGCTGGTGCGATCAAGCTTTTGCCACAAATCGTAAGGCTCGTTACCGGGCGTGTAGGCGTGAATGACGTGCTTGCCCTCCGGCGCGAGGTCGGGGTGGAGGAGGGAAGGAATCGAGACGAGAACGACGTTTTGAGGGGCTGTCACGCCCATTTCCCAGTTTTTAACGGAGATGTAGTGACACGCTAAGTCCGATCGCACTCCCGCAGCATCAATTCCCAGATGCAAGTGCATGAAACTGTCGCATTCGGGAGTTGCCTGCCGCTGTTGCCGAAACCTTTTGGGGACAGAGCTTTCCGGCAATAGTTTCAGCGTATCCCAAACCGAGGCGTTGGAGACGACGGCTTTGCGCGCTCGAATAATTTTGCCCGATCGCAGGCGCACGCCCGCCGCCCGGTTGTTTTCCACCAAAACCTCTTCAACGTGGGAATTTAGCAGCAACTGCCCTCCGTGGCGCTCTAAACCGCGTACCAGAGCATCGACGAGGGCTGCACTGCCACCGATCGGATAGTCCAAAACGGCGGCGGGTCTGTACCAGTCGGCAAACATGAAAGCTACCTCGGCTGCGATCGTACCGTCGGCGGGAAGTCCAGACAGCAGGAAACACAACAGATTCAGCCAATTTTTCACAAACGGATCTTTGACATTTGCGTCCATAATTTTGCTAAAAGGGCCGGCAAGTGCGATCGCATCGCCAGCACTTCGCAGAAAAGCCGGGGCAAATTTGCCGAGGGTGATCGCAGCGCCCAAGTCGAAGCGCAAAGCCAGTGAGGGTAAGGCTGTCGCAGCTTTAGCGTAGGGTTCCATGACGCGCTGGAGTTGTTGCCATTCCGCTGCTGCTGCGCTACCACGCAGTTTTGCGAGCACTTCCCCAAATTGACTCGCACCTACGGAGGTGTCGAAATCGCCTTCGGGCAAGCAGCAACCCCAAGTATCGTAGGTGATGCAGGGGAGTTTTTCGCCGATCGCATCAAGAACTTGTCGCAGCGGGTTAGCAGAGGGGCTGTAGGATAATCCTGAGTACAAAGATGGCCCGGAGTCGAAGGTAAATCCGTCGCGTTTAAACCCGTGGGCTGCCCCGCCCGCGATCGCGTGACTTTCGCAAATAAGCACGTCAAAGCCATATCTGGCAAGCATTGCACCGCAACTCAGCCCGCCAATGCCGCTGCCGATAATGATGATTTCTGTGTCCGTGGGGGCGATCGCAACCATGTTTTTCTCCGCTACATCAGCTAATATTATCAATGTCTTGCAGCTTTAGGACTTACGCATTTAACTGTAGGCTCGATCTCCCTGGCACCCCCCGAAAGCAAGGGGGGGACAATAAGGAGTCAAAGTTCCCCTTAAAAAGGGCTAACAATAAGGAGTCAAAGTTCCCCGAAAGCAAGGGGGGGACAAGAAGCAGTCAAAGTTCCCCTTAAAAAGGGCTAACAAGAACGAGTCAAAGTTTCCTTTAAAAAGGCAGAACAAGAACGAGTCAAAGTCCCCCTTTTTAAGGGGGATT
Source organism: Cyanobacteriota bacterium (assembly GCA_043767465.1). Lineage (GTDB taxonomy): Bacteria > Cyanobacteriota > Cyanobacteriia > Cyanobacteriales > Microcoleaceae > Microcoleus. Next base: position 725 of record JAYUGZ010000684.1, on the reverse strand, counting down.
TAGGGGGATCTAGACTCAGCTACTACCATCAAAATACTAATTTGTATATCATTAAATGGAAAACATCTCAATTCTAGAACAAGCCGCTAAATCGAATACTAAACCATCTTCCGCTGCCGTAGTTGCAGCCCTCCTAGAATCTGAGAAAAACGCCAAGAAAAATAAAATTCGCTATAATTTCGAGCAGTTAACCGGCAATTGGCGCTTGTGCTTTATCACCGGCACGAAAAAGACTCGACAAAAAGCGGGAATTGTGTTGGGTGCGGGACGTTACATCCCTGAGTGGGTGGCGAAAATTCAAATTGCTTACTCGGTAGAACCTGTTGCTGAAGGCGAAAAGCCTAGCGAAACGGGCAGGCTGGAGAATTCGGTGCAGGTTGGTGCGATCGAACTAACTCTTTCCGGGCCGACTAAATTTTTGGTGAATCAGAATATTTTAGCATTTGATTTTACCAGAATTACTGTGAAATTGTTGGGTAAAACTGTGTATCAAGGATTTATTCGCGGTGGTGAAGCGCGGGAGGCGGAATTTTTTAGTTTGAGTGTGGGGAAGCAGGCATTTTTTGCATATTTTTTGGTAGAAAGTGGGATAATTGCGGCTCGGGGAAGGGGCGGCGGATTGGCTTTGTGGGGGAGAGTATAAGCTGTGACTCATCAATGAGCTGGTTATACTTTTACTTGCTGTTGTTGACCAAAAAATTGGGATACAAGCCCCGTCCTTCTAG
>JAYUGZ010000683.1:0-8853 GCA_043767465.1 Cyanobacteriota bacterium | reverse complement strand
GCGAGGTTGTGATTCCGAAAAGTCAGGGATGCTGTGCTGCTTTGCCGGAACATCAAGGACAAGCAGAACAGGCGAAAGCTTTGGCGAGACAGATGATTGATAGCTTTGAAAATACTGGCGTTGATTTTGTGATTATCAACGCTGCTGGGTGCGGTCACACTTTGAAAGAATACGGTCACATTCTAGCAGATGACCCGGAATATCGCGAGAAAGCTGAGGCATTTGCAGCTAATGTGAAGGACGTGCAGGAGTTTTTGGCAAGTGCGGGAATTACGGCGAAACTCAATCCTTTGGTTGATGGAGATTTGACGATTGTTTATCAGGATGCGTGTCATTTGTTGCACGGGCAAAAAATAAGTTTGCAGCCTCGTCAGTTGCTGCAACAAATCCCTGGTGTCAAGTTAAAAGAACCTGTGGATGCTGCTTTGTGCTGTGGGAGTGCGGGGGTTTACAATATGCTTCAGCCGGAGATTGCTGATGAGTTGGGCGTGCAGAAGGTGGAGAATTTGCTGAATACTGGCGCGGAGTTGATTGCTTCTTCTAATCCTGGTTGTTCGCTGCAAATTAAGAAGCATTTGGAGTTGCAGGGCAAGGAAGTTACGTTGATGCACCCGATCGAGCTTTTGGACTATTCTATTCGTGGGGTGAGGTTGCAGAGGCATTAGTTTGGTAGGGCGGGCGGTGTCTGCCCTACTTTTGATCTGCTCTTTTGTGGATGAGATTTTTTTAAGGAACCGCAGAAATTCGTTGAAAAGTCGTGAAGCGTAGCTATCCCGCGCGTGAATCGCACTTCTCACCCTTCGGAAACAGCTAAAATTAAATCAAACAGTCCCCAACCCCGGACAACAGTTATGGTAACTCAAATCCCAATCCCAACTCAGCAACAGATTATCTACCCCGAAAGCGACGGCAAACCAATGGCAAACAATACCGACCAGTTTCGCTGGATTCTAGTCATTCAGCAAAATCTAGAATGGATGTATGCTAATGACGAGAATGTATTTATAGCAGGCGATTTGTTTTGGTATCCGGTTCAGGGAAGACCGAATATTGTTAATGCCCCCGATGTGATGGTTGCCTTCGGCACACCGAAAAGGAGACGGAGTTCTTATCAGCAGTGGAACGAGTCAGGAATTGCACCGCAAGTTGTGTTTGAGATTCTCTCTCCTAGCAATAGCCAGGATGAAATGGAGACGAAATTACTGTTTTACGATCGCCACGGAGTTGAAGAATATTATATCTACAATCCTACTAACAATCAACTCAGAGGTTGGTTGCGGGGAGAAGACGGCTTGGATGCGATCGCATCTATGGAAAACTACGCGAGTCCAAGGTTAGCCATCCGGTTCGATTTATCCGGGGATGAATTGCAAATTTATCGACCTGATGGCACGAGATTTTTCTCCTATGTTGAGATTTGTCAACGCCTAGAACAAGCCGAACAGCGGGCAGAACTTGCAGAAACAGCTTTAGAAGAGGAACGACGGCGATCGCAAATTTTGGCGGAACGGCTGCGAGAAATGGGAATTAACCCAGATGAATTAAGTTAGACAGACTGCGATCGATGGCATTGACCCAGAATAATTGTAGACTAGATTGGGGAAAAGGGCGATCGCACTTTTCAAGTTTAGCAAAAGTGCGATCGGCACAATAACCAATAACCAATGACCAATGACTAATGACTCTTTCCCTCTTCCAACTTCAAAAAATGCACTTGTCCCGAAGCTTCCGCCGCCACAATTGTCACCCCATCAGGTGCAATAGCGCAAGCTTTCAAAGCACTATCTCCCCTGAAAGTAGCAACTACTTTTCGACTCAATAAATCCCAAACTTTGAGAGTATTGTCATCCGAAACAGAAATCACCTTATTTCCCACCGTCGCCACAGATGTTACCGCATCCCCATGACCTGCCAAAGTAAAAACTTCTATTCTACTGGACAAATCCCAAACTTTCAGATTCTTTTCCCGCCCGCCAGAAATCGCCCATTTACCATTGGTCGTAACTGCCACAGCATTCACAAAACTCTCATGGCCTTTGAGTGTGAAAAGTAGATTTTTGAGGGCAAAATTCCATAGATTTGCCACAATATTTTTTTCTTTCCCCAAACTCCAAACTTTCAGAGTTTTGTCGCCGGAAGCTGAAATAATCCGTTTTCCGTCAGGAGTAACTGCCACAGCTTTTATCCCGTCAGAATGACCTGAAAACGTCAAAATTTCCTCTCCAGTTTCTAAACTCCAAACTTTAATAGTTTTGTCTCCCGAACCCGAAATCGCCATCATTCCGTCGGGAGTCACTGCTACAGAATTCACCCAGTCTGTATGACCCGTGAAAGTAAAGATTTCCTCTCCGGTTTCTAAATCCCAAACTTTCACCGTTTTGTCGCCAGAACCCGAAATTACTCGCCTGCTGTCCGCTGTTATTGCTACAGCTTTTACCCAATCTTCATGTCCCGGAATAGTAAAAATTTCCTCTCCGTTTAGGAGATTCCAGACTTTAATGCTGTTGTCTCCTGAACCGGAAATTGCTTTCGTACCGTCGGGAGTAACTGCTACAGCATTTACCCAGTCATCGTGACCGGCAGATAATAAATTTTCTTTGCCTATTTCTAAGTGCCAAACTTTGATAGTTTTGTCAGAGGAACCCGAAACTATCCGCTTGCCGTCGGGGGTAACAGCTACAGCATTCACTGGGGCGATGTGATTGGTAAAAGTAAAAAGTTCTTCTTTTGTTTCCAGATTCCAAACTTTCAGCGTTTTGTCGCCAGCAGCCGAAATTACCCGTTTTCCGTCGGGACTGACTGCTACAGCTTGAACGAAACTTTCGTGTTTTCCTAAAGTGAAAAGTTGCTTTTTTTCTGATAAACTCCAGACTTGAACAGTTCCGTCGTAACTGCCGGAAATGATTTGTTCGCCGTCGGGAGTTACTGCTACAGCTTTTACCCAATCTGCATGACCTGTCAGAGTAAAAAGTTCTTTTCCTGTTTCTAGATTCCAGGCTTTAATGCTGTTGTCGCCGGAACCGGAAATCAACCGCTTGCTGTCGGGAGTTACTGCTACCGACTGGACAAAACTGCTGTGACCTTTGAGGTTGAAAATCACTGCCCCTGTTGACAAATTCCAAACTTTGATACTGCCGTCCCAGGAACCAGAAATTACTCGCTTGCCGTCGGGAGTAACCGCGACTGCTTCTACCGCAAAAGTATCGCCTGCAAATGTCAATATTTCTGTTCCTGTTGCTAAATCCCAAATTTTAATAGTATTGTCCCAAGAACCAGAAATTACTCGCTTGCCGTCGGGGGTGACGGCTACAGCGTTGACGTAGGTAAGATGACCTTTGAGGGTGGAAATTTCTTCTCCTGTTTCTAAGTGCCAAACTTTGAGAGTGTGGTCGGATGATGCAGAAATTGCTCGCTTGCCGTCGGGGGTGATTGCTACAGCTTGTACCCAATCTGTATGTCCGGTGAGGGTGCGCAGCAATCTGCCGCCGGGAGGGGTAAAGCTGGGCGTTAGTGGCCGCAGCCAGGGGTTTTTCTGCTGTTTTGTTTGTGCTAGCAGTGCTTGAATTTCGGGAATTTCAAAGCGCATCAAGCGGGCAATTAGTTGGGCTGCTAGTTGGCTTTTATCTTTGGTTAAAATGTGGGCAGATAGCCGGATTGCTTCTTGGATTAATTTGAGTTTGTCGGCTTTTTGGTCGGAGGTGATAATATCTGGACTTGTTGCTAAATCGTAGTCTTCTATTAGCGCTTGTACTCCCGATGCTGACAGCTTGGCTTCAATAAAATTGTAATCTGTTAGTAAGCTGTATAATTTGTCTGAGTCTGATGTCGCTGCTAGCTGATTTGGCAGGATTCCCAAACAGTGCATTTGTTCTGCGGGCTGCATTTTATCCAGTCCTTGTGTAAACTCGCTCATAAATTTGTGGATGTCTTTTTTAAATGTATGCGATCGCTAGCTGCACCTTACCCAAAACCCGATCGAGAATCTTTTCTCCCTTACTTAGCATGGCATATTTGAATGCTGTTGTGCGATCGGGGTGCTGCCCTGGCTTGGACTATGGTTGATGAATCGCTGATTTTTTAGTCTGAGTCTACTTTGAGCATTTTCAAGCACTCCGATTACGATAAACTAGCCAATATGATTGGGATCGACAGTGCCAAATCTACCGGGCGATCGACAATCATCTGACATATATCTTTGCTTTTCTTAACGAATAGCTGGTGTTTTGGTAATGATTGTCGATCGACTGACACTGTTAAGCTGATTTTTTTGAGGTGTGGCAATCCTATTTGATGTGCACCCTACTTTTTTAGCTTCATAGGATGCCGGATGCTCTAATTTTCTGTCAAGAAGGCTGCATCAGTGAGACAGATGTCCCCCCGGTTGGGTTTCCGGCCTCAACCGCACCTGCAATCTGCTTCACCCAAACCTCTGGGAAAGTTTTGCAGGCGCGCCCCATTCCTTTAAAATATAAAGTGGGACTTGCACTCTTAAACTGGGTTTCTAGCTAAAATCATTGGTTTGATAGCTAGGTACGCAGGAATAAACGAGGTTTCTGACTCGATAGGGCGCAAGTCGCGATCGCAAATAAAGAAGTATTTAAGTTTAGAGACAAATTTCATGGATGTTAGCGAGTTTTTCGAGTTAAGTGCAGGCAAATGGTTTTCCCAGCGCACGGTACACAATCTCACTTCTGGGGAATTGCAGGCAGGTAAATCTGATCTAAAAATAGAAATATTGACCGCTAGCGATGCAGCAGTTGTCAAACTTTGCCAACAACACTCGATTAACCCGGCTGCAACTGGGCTAACTAGCGTTCGGATTAGTTGGGATGGTATTCCCGATCGCACTCAAGCTAAACAAGTCGGTTCTACAATATTAGCGATCGTACCCAATCCCGACAATCCTTCTGAAGGCCGAGTGTTGCAACACAAGGGAAACAGCCGCTACATTATGGGGGGCGATGATGTGCTGACATTGATTACAGAATCAGATACTCTCCATGCCGAAGAAAGGCTGTGGTATCTGATGCCCAACCTGCGGCTGCGGACTAGCGTTGTCAAGCAAGCTAACGGTACGGAACAAGCATCTTTTTGTTCGGAAATTCGGATGGGAGTAACTGCCAAAAGTTAACAGTCACCGAAGAACTATTTAATTCCCAAAGTTTACACCTTATTTCTGCTGTCTCCTTTCTTTCTGCGACCTTCTTTGGCAACGGCTTTTAATTTGGTGTGAAAATCAGTGTGTTTGGCAACTGGGAATGATTTTGCTACAGGTTTTGGGGCTAGGAAGCGATCGACCTCAGCTCGATCGGCTAGGGCAGTAACATCTACATCTTCATATACTACAACTTCGGTATTTTCTTTGGTGCGATCGGCTGCGGGCAAGTTTTCTGTTTCCTGAGTCTGTGCGTTTGAGACTTCTGCATCTGGCGCGCGATCGATTTTGGGTTCTGGCGGCCCAGCCAAATCTAACTCTGCGACACCGACTTCCGATTCGCGCTGCGATAAAATTATATCGTCCTGAGGTCGCCCTGCATCACTTTCGCCGATTAAATCTTGAGGAAAATTGTTGCAGACCAAGCGTTCAAACTCACGATTGAAATGATAGAGCGGTTCGCCTATCCGCTGCCACATAGTCAATAGCTGTCCGACAGAAACAGCCTTGTAGCGCCCTTGATAAAGTGCTTCAACCACTGCTAAACGCAGCCAATGACCGGGATACTTGGTCAGCCATTCACCCGCCAATTTCTCTGCTTTTTTGCCACCTAGGTCAAAACCGTAGTGAACCAGCAGAGCCGCTGCTTCCGCAGATATTGCCCTCACTTCTGTCATGGGAATTGGTAATTAGTCAGTTGTCAGTTGTCAGTTGTCAGTTGTCAGTTGTCAGTTGTCAGTTGTCAGTTGTCAGTTGTTAGTTGTTAGTTGTCCGTTGTTAGTTGTCAGTTGTTAGGAGTGGTGTCGCCTACGAGGCAACGCGAACGTTAGTTTTTCTTTCTTGGGAATTGAAAATTGGAGAATTGAGAAGTGGAAAATTGACAATTGTTGATTTTTTTGGCTTCATTATTACCAATAACCAATAACCAATAACCAATAACCAATAACCAATAACCCAATAACCAATAACCAATTACCAATTAATCGGACAAACGCACGCCTCCTTCTACAGTTCGCACGTCCCCTGAAAAAGTTTGGGGAGTGCCGTTCCAGTTAAAGTCACTAATTCTAAAAGTCAGGCTGCCGACTTGACGCTCAGGATTAAAACGCAAAATAAATGCGTAGCTGCGGCGGCTGTATTCCAAAGTGTAGTTGGTACTGATTGCTTCCTTGCTTTCTAAATTAATCGCTCTTTGAAATCCGACTCGAAACCCTCCGTAAACTTGCTGCACCAGTCCAAAAGACAAGACTTTCAAATCTACCAAGCGATCGAACAAATAAGGCGATACGCCGTCCCGCGCTACCTGAGTGTAAGTCACATTAAATCCAGTGTAATCGAGGAAAGGGCGGGAGAAATGACCGAACTGCCCTTGAATGCCAATGCTGCTGGCGATCGAATTTTGTCTGTCGCCACTACTGTAATAAGAGCCAACTCCCCGGACTCCCAAGGCCAGTTGCAAGAAAGGAACCACCGGGTTGCGGGTGTACTTCAAACCTTGGGTAGGAGTGCGGGGTAGCGGTTGACCTTGCCACAGGTTGAAGCCGCGGCTCAAGGCGACGCTGACTTGGGCACGGCCCAGGTCGATGCGGTTGTTTTCGCGCACTGGTTCGAGCAAGTCTGGTCGATCGGTGTCAGCATTGATAAATTGATACCCGGCTTGGTAGCTGAGATTGATGCCTGTGCCTGCGATTTGGGTCTCTGGGGAAGTGAGGACGACCCCGAGGCTGCTCTGCACGGTTTGATAGCCTAGAGAACCGTTAAATAGCCGATCGCGATAACTATATTCTGCTGCCAAACTGTGAGTGCCGATCGACTGACGCAGGCGCAAATTGCCCCGAAAGCTGTTTTCCGGCAAATTCGGGAAATTGTCGAAACTCAGAAATACCGCCGAGCCGTCGAGGCTGGTGCGCGGGCCCAGAGTAGCGCCCAACTGAGCTTTCAGCCCGTAGCTGTCGGGGAAAAACGGATTACCGCCGTGCTTTTCGACGACCCGCTGGAGGTAAATTTGGGGCGTCAGAGTCAGTCGCACCGGCCCGTTTTGCAACACCTCAAAAGCGCACTCGGCAAACAAACCGCCCCTGTCCCCACCGTCGTAGCCAAAGTTCACACAAGGCCCGTTCTTCTGCTTGCTGTCAAATACTTGCCTGCGGGGATAGACGGGTATTTTGACGCGGTTGTCGAACACCAGGCGGGGCGAATTTGTGACCAATTCCTCAGCCGTGGGCGAAATCCTTCTAATCGTTGCCCTGCGGGCTCTGTATTCGAGTTCTGGGGGCGAAAACGGGTCGTTAGTAATCCGAATGTTGGTGGCTACCCGGGTGCCATCCGGCAGCAGTTCGAGGCGTTCTGCTTCAAAGCGGACGCGGTTGACTGCGCCGATAACTTGGGGGGCTGCTAGCTGTCCGCCGCCGCCGAGTGTCACGGTGGCTGATCCGGAGGATTTGACTCCGCGCACGGGCTGCTGGCTGGTAATTCGATCGCTCAGGGGCTGTTCGAGAATCGTGCCTGCACTGATATCTGTCGGCAGTGTGGGTGTCAATTGGCTGCCTGCTGCGGGCAAGAAAAGCTCGCCGCTTGCTTGTTCCACGGCGCCGGAGTTGAGGCCGAGATTGAATTCCATTTGCTGGCCGCGAACTACTTGTTGGCCGCGGGTATAGGCGACATTGCCGGATGCTACCACTTGCCGGGTGACTAAGTTGACGATCGCGCGATCGGCATCAATCACAGTTTGCCGAAACCGCACGATTACCCTACCAACCGCCGTGACAATTTGCTGCTTGTCGTCAAATTCTTGGCTGTCGGCCTTGATTTCAATGGTATCGGCCGGATTCACCGGAAAAGGTACCGTGCGCTGAGATGGTGCTGTGCGCACTCCTGGCGGCGCGGCTGGTTTGGGCTTCGGTTTCGGCGCTGCGGGGGCTCCGGGTTGGGGTGCCGTTCCGGGAGTTGGAATCTCGAACTGCTGCTGGCCTGCTGGAGCTGGTTCTGGCGGGGGTTCTGGTTCGGGAATCTCAGGAGCTACGGGAGCGTTATCTTCTAACTGCTGCTTTCCCTTGGCCTGATACGCGCTTTCCGGCTGGGGGACAAGATTCCTCTGCTGTGGTTTCTCAATAGTTCTCTGCGCTTGTGGAGTGCGTTCTTGATTTTGGCTAGAAACAGCATTTTCGATCGGCGGCAGCGGGTAAGCAGTAAACGAGGCATCTTTGGGAACTTCCGCAGTTGCGGGTTCTCCACCTGTAGCCCGACGCTGAAATCCCACCACTGCATCGCCACTTTCGAGGGAGGCTAGGGGGTCGGGGATTTTTGGAGGTTGGCTGGTGGCTGGGGTGGTACCGAGGAGTGCGGCTCCGGTTTGTGGTTGTGCTGGTGTTGGTTGTGGCTGAACGATTTCTGGGCTTGGTTCCGGTATTTCTGGGCTGTGGCTGCGGGTGTCTGCATCACTCTTCGCCGCAGTCAGGACTGCTTTTTTTGGCTTAGCGATGTAGATGATGGCAGATGGTTCGGGTGGCGGTACCGGATAGGGCATAGTTACAACAGGTGAGTCATCCGATTTTATAGCAGAGGGCAGACGGCAGAGGGAATCGACTGCTGATGTTTCAGTAATTAAAGAACGTCTAACTGTCTGGGCAGTTGCTAGAGATTTTAGATTTTATAGGGTACAAATTATTAAAAATTTTTGTATCTCAAGGTAACTATTT
>JAYUGZ010000682.1:0-8858 GCA_043767465.1 Cyanobacteriota bacterium | reverse complement strand
CCTTCTTAAGGGGGATTTAGGGGGATCTAGATTTGTGTAAAAACGAAATTTCTCTAGGTTTCTCTGAAGTAGGATTAAAAAATAGTGATACCAGAACTATCCGCTGAAACTTTGATACGCCAACGCTACGTAATTGACCAAATTCTGGGTCAAGGTGGATTTGGTCGCACCTATTTAGCGTTAGATCAACAAAATAATAATAATTGCGTTCTCAAGGAGTTTGCTCCGAGCAATACTAAGCCAGATGCTTTGCGAAAAGCTCGCGAACTATTTGAACGAGAAGCAGAAATTTTACGCAAGCTCAATCACCCCCAAATCCCAAAGTTTCTGGATTCGTTTGAGGATGATGGGCGTTTGTTTATTGTGCAGGAATTTGTCAATGGGAAAACTTACTCTCATTTAGGGCGAAGTCAAACATTTTCTGAAAATGAGATTGTTCAATGGCTGCGGGATCTGCTGGAAGTGCTCGAATATATTCACAAAGAAAAGATTATTCACCGAGATATTTCGCCGGATAATATTATGTTGCCAGATGGCAAATTAAAACCAGTATTGATTGATTTTGGTGTGGTTAAATATGTTGGGACACAACTTATAAGTGGCAATCAGGGTGCTGCTAATTCAAATCAAACGCGGGTGGGAAAAGGAGGTTATGCTCCATTTGAACAGTTGCGGGGCGGCGAGTGTAAGCCCAATAGCGATCTATATTCTTTGGCTGTGACGGCGATCGTCCTTTTGACTGGTAAGGAACCCGATGCTTTGATGAATCATCACAATCTGGAGTGGGAATGGCGATCGCACGTAACTGTCAGCGACAAGCTGGCTGCGATACTGAACAAGATGTTACAGCAAAAACCGACCGATCGCTATCAGTCAGCTAGAGAAGTCTTAAACGCTCTGGATAATAGGCAAACACAAGGAAAAACTATTATGAGTGAATCAAATACTGAAATTAGTCCTGATCCTGGACTACCTAAAACTCAAGTTTCTACAGGGAATCTATATCCAGGCAATCCATACGAGCCTAAAAAACCTAAAGAGAATTCAACTCAATGGAAAACGATCGCCCTAATTGCCGTTCCAATTCTGCTGCTAGTCAGTGGGGTTGCCAGTCTGGAGTCGCCCCGCATCGGTTTTTTGTGTGGGCCTTTCAATAATTGTGCTGCTGATAAACCCTTTAACGAAAGTTACAATAGCGCGGTAAAACAGGCTGCTGACGCCCGTGTTTTGGGACAAAATGCTCAAACTGACCAAGAGTTGCAGACGGCTCGCGATCGCATGAAAAGCGCGATCGACGAATTATCAAAGATTCCGTCAACGGCCAAAGTTTATCCCGACGCCCAAAAGCTGTTACCTTCCTATCAAAGCGAGTTGACGGCGATGGAAGCGCGTTTGACTAGGGAACAACAAGCGCAGAAACAATTAGAAGAAGCAGAGGCGATCGCAGCCAACGCACCAAAAGAAACCGAATTATCAAAAAAGAAAGCCGCGTGGATTCAAGCAGCAGACAAACTCAAAGCAATTAGTTCCGATTCCTTCGTTGCTGACAAAGTGAAAACTCTTTTAGCAGAATGCGATCGTCAAATTAAAGACATTGAAACTTCCATTCCCCAAGCAGCGCCCAGTCCCCAAGCAACACCAACTCCTGCTGACGACCTTTTTAGACCCCCATCTGGGAGTAGCGAGCCGACACCAGCGCCACAACCCTCGCCATCTCTCCCCAATGCCCCAACTCCTAAACTGGAACCCCTTTTCTAATCTCGAATCTAGTGGGTGGGGGCGGGTTTATTTAACCTGTTTGCAAGCTTTAAGGCTGTTAGCGAACCCGCATCTACAGATTTTTGATCGCGGGTGATGTTAGGTGAAGGAATCATCATATTTGGACTCGTCCTGTTCTTGTCTAAATCTTTCAATTTTATTTCTCAGTTTTGCTTTATAATTCTAATCAGCAGGCAGAGCTAAAAAAATAGTCAGCGGACAGCGATAGCAGGTTAAATCAGGATGTTGGCTGCGAGTCAGTTATCCATTCCCAAACCCGTTGCGAGAAGTCGTGTTGAGTTAATATCCACCTACTCAGAATCAGCAATCATTTCCATCTAACATATCCATCCAATAAATCAGGAATAAAATTGCCAATGAAACTTCAATCACTGATATCGCTAATTACTGGAAGTGCGATCGCACTTACTACCGCTAGCAGTCCGACTTCCGCGCAAACCACAAACTCTTTTTTCTGTGGCAAAAATGCAGGTCAGCCAGCAACTATTGTGCAAACATCAAAAGGTAATTTTACACTAATCAAGTGGGTTTCTAATAATTTTTCTGAATCTGGATTCGATGCTCAGCGCCGATGTGAAGTGGTATCTACCAGATTCCAACAGTATCAACAAGCTGGAAAACTCAAATACCTGACAACAGGAATTATTAATCGGCAACCTGTAGTTTGCGTTGCTCACACCAAGGGTGGCGACTGTGCCCGCGACTTGCCCAATAATGGCTTGTTGTTTACAATTAAACCGGGCAGCGATGCGCGAGATGCGTTAAAACGCCTGTTGAATTTGCGCGATCGAGCTAGTGGTTCAAATTCACTTAACGAAAGCGCGCCTTCTAACCGAGTTGATGTCGAAAATGGCGATCGGCTTTATATCGACATGGGCGAATATCTCAACACCCAATCTGCAGAATCTGCATCCCCGCAGCCTGTAGAATCTGATACTACCAACCAACTTTTTTGATTCGTAGGGGCAATCCCCCCGTGGTTGCCCTAATCCCTGAAATACCTACAAAATGGTGGATGGGGAGGGTAGGCACGCACCGTCCACTACCCCTACAAAACGATGATTTCCCTGAGAATGAAACAGATCAGTCCTTACCGGACATCTATTATTTTGAAACAGGAGATAATTGTTGATAAAAAAGGAGGTGATTAGTGAAACTTCTGGTACTGAATTCAATTCCTACAACTTTAGCATTTACTTTGGTCAGCACAATTACTTTTAGTAGTGCCAGTCACGCTCAAGCATTAAGTTTTTTTTGCGGTACAGTTGATGGTGAGCCAGCAATCATCGCTCAAACACCGCAGGGCAATATACCAGCAATTAGGTGGGTATCGAGCGATTTCCAAGTTTTAGGCATTAATTCGCGATCGCAGTGCGAACAAATGGCCCAAAAACTTCAGAAAGATTGCGCTGGGCAAACTGATATCAGTCAGCAAAGCTCAGTTTGCACAATCATTCAAGGGAGCAATTCCTACGCGCAAAATACGCTAAACTCTGATTTAGAAAGTGATTCTTCTGAGAAATTGCCTCCTCTCTGGGGTAGTGACATTCAGCTATCACAATCCTCCGAAAAATTGCCAATATTTCCTGTTTACATTCAGATGAATGTTTTTCTAAATGGTTTTCCCGCAGCAGTCGCAGTTCCTGGTAATCTAAATATTTTCACCGCTCCGGCATCTGGCGGTAGCATTCAGCGCGAACCTGAGCCAACTGGTTCTTTGTGGTGAAAATTATCTGGATAGGTCGCTCAGAATCAAAAATTATTCCTTAAGATTAGGCATGGAGTGTATGACATTTAAGTTTAAATACGGACTTTCAGCGGCGCTGATCGGTGCAACAATCGCGATTTTACAAACTCAAAATGCTGTAGCACAAACAGTAGATCAAGTCAACAAGATTGCTGAACAAATTACAGTATTAATCGAAGGGCAAAGTCAGGGTTCAGGGATCATTGTTGCTAGAGAAGGAAGTACCTATTATGTGCTTACTTGCAAACACGTAATAGAGGGAGGAGGCGAATTTAAAATTGTCGCGCCCGATCGCACTTCTTACCGAGTGGACAATAGTAACATCATCCAATTGCCTGGAGTCGATTTGGCGATCGTACCATTTGTCAGTTCAAGCAATTACGAGATAGCACAATTGGGGGATTCTAAGACAGTCACTGTAGGAGAACAAATCTACGTTTCCGGCTGGCCAAAACCGGGCGAAACTATTACAAGACAGATCCGTCAGATGACAGCAGGACAAATTTCAGCTCGCGAACGAGTCAGTGACGGCTATGAATTAATCTATACAAACCCAACTCGTCAGGGAATGAGTGGAGGGCCGATCCTCGATGGTCGCGGCCGTGTAATTGGTATTCACGGACGTACAGATGCCAACAGAGAAGAGACTGTCGCGAAAGCATGGGTAAACTTAGGAATTCCGATCAATACCTTTGTCGAACTCGCTCCTAAAGCTTATGCCGAACAGGGCAAAGAAAAACTGAAACGACAAAATTATCAAGGTGCGATCGCAGATTTCAGCCAAGGACTACGATTTAATCAAAACTCGGCCGATGTTTTCAATGGTCTAGCTTACGCCAACTTCGCTCAAAAAAATTATAGAGCAGCCCTAGAAAATGCGATCAAAGCTATCCAAAGTAACCCCCAATTAGCCGAAGCTTACCGTGTTCGTGGGGCTAGCAACGCTCAACTGGGAAATCATAAAGAAGCGATCGCAGATTTCGATCGAGCCATCCAAATTAATTCTACCTTTGCAGATGCCTTCGGCTTGCGCGGTGTCAGCCGAGCTCAAATCAAAGACTACATAGGAGCGAACTCCGACATCGCCCAAGCCATCCGCTTAGCACCTAACAGCGCGGTTGGCTACAACCGCCGCAGCGAAGTACGCCGCATAGTCGGGGACAGCGAAGGAGCGAATGAGGACGCTCAAAAAGCAGCATCCCTCAATGGAACGTCAGGGAATGAAGACGGCTTCCAAATGGCACTTAATAGCGGACTGGGAATATCTTTGCCGAGAAACCAACAAGTTGCCAGAGTTGAGCCACAGCAGCCGGTACAGCAGCCTGTGAGGAATATTCCCCAAACACGTCCAGCACCTAATAATTCCCTAGAAGCAAAGCAACCAACAGCCACATCTGCGCCAACACCAGAGCCGCGTAATCAGCCGGCACCTCAAGCGGTGCGACAAGCCACATCGCCGGGAGCAGAATCAGCAATTCAAGCGTTAATTCGCGGCCAGCAAACCTTCCGCACGCGCAACGGTGGGTTTACCGGTACTATCAGTTTGCTGCAACGTTCTTTTAACATTGAACTTCCGATGTCTAAGTTCAATTTTGCTATCCACACAACTACCAGGGGAGCATATCACTATGCTATACCTTTGAACGCTGGCCAAAAAGCGTATGTGGGAGCGGTGTTTTTGACGGAAAAAGCTACTAATAACAATCCTCTAACAGTTTCTATTGTGTGCGAAACCGATGAATCCAGCAACATCCGCCCGCCAGATCCAATATATGTACAGGGTAAGCCGATTTGCCGTCCGGGTACATCACCCGTGGGTGCGAGCAATTCGCAGTCTGGAAATCCTGCGTCTTTAACCAATAACCAGCCTGTTTCCGAAAAGGAATGGTAACTTTGGCAGGCATAAAACTAGAGATTATTCATTCAGTTGACAGTTGACCTGGGACAGTTGACAGCACTTGACAATCATCAGTCCGAGGATTGGAGTAATGAATAGTCTTCTTTTACTTTCTTCCGATCAGGGTTCCGGCTTTCAACCAATTGTTTGTCGTCAGGTAGAATCACAGAAAATTATTTGTTCTACCTTGATTTTTTTGACTTTTAAGTTTGAACAGAAGGAGCGATAATAATGATGAACAAACACAAGTTATCGAGATCGATCGGCATTGCTGGATCGATCGCAATTGCCGTAAGTGCGATCGGGACTTATGCTAGCGCTCAAAAAACCATGATTCAAACCAGAGCATTTGCCTGTAGCACAAGTAACGCCGTTCCGACAACCATTGCTCAGACTAATCAGGGTAACGTACCGGTGATTCGGTGGACTTCCGATCGTTTCCGCGATGCCGGCTACAGTCCAGAACGGCGCTGTGAAGAAGTATCAGCAAGATTTCAGCAATACTTCCGAAATGGAAAACTTAACTACCTGACTACTGGTATTATGAACAACCAGCAAGTAGTTTGCGTTGCCGATCGAATAGGAGGAGATTGTACTGGACTGCTGTTCACCCTAAAACGAGGCAGCGATCCCAGTCAAGTATTAAAGAATTTACTTGATGTGCGCGTCCGCGCCTCTGGGCCACTAAATGAAAGTACATCTCGTGTTTATATAGACATGAGCGAATATCTAAAACAGGCTTCTGTAGAAGATCGGCCGAATTCGCAATCTGATAGTCCTGTCTGGTAAGACTTCCAGTAAATTCTGTAACATTAATGAATTGGTTTCCCCTAGCATTCTTAACTTGTACTGCTGGTTTGTTAACCGGAGTAGCAGTTCAACTACACAATCGAGGTTTCTCTGCTACAGAACTTGTCCGCACAGATTTATTGCAGCAACCTCAAGTATCTATATTTCAACTAGGCAAACCGCCTGTAAAGTCGCCAGCGGCTCAACCGCTAAATTTGCCGGCGAAACCCCTAAAACCATCAGGGGAGAACCAGAAACAATCGCTTCCCCAGACAGCGGAAGATTTAGCAGAAAAAGCGATGTTTCAGAAAGCTCGTTCAATTACTGTGAAAGTGCTTTCTGGAGATAATTGGGGTTCGGGGATTATCATTCAGCGCCAAGAACAAGTTTATACTGTGATTACGAACGACCACGTATTGCAGTCGGGAGAAGCATATCGCATCCAAACTCCAGATGGTAAAATTTACTCAGCTACCCGATTTTTGCCAACTCAATTTGCAGGTAAAGATTTAGCACTGGTGAAGTTTAGTAGCATCAATAATAATTATCAAATAGGCATTTTGAGAAGTTCTTCAGCGCTGAAAGAAGGAGACAAAGTATATGCTGCTGGCTTTCCTTCCGAAGTGAAAAACTCAGATCAAGCTGGATGGAAATTCACTGACGGACGAGTATCGCTAATACCGGAAAAATCTCTCGAAGACGGCTATCAACTGGGTTATAATAATCAGATTGAAAAAGGGATGAGCGGTGGACCTGTGCTGAATTTAGCCGGTGAGGTGGTAGCTGTGAACGGAATGCACGCTTATCCACTATGGGGAGATCCTTATGTGTTTCAGGATGGCTCGAAACCTTGTGAACCAATGCGGGAGTTAATGGTCCGATCGAGTTGGGGAATTCCCATCGAAAAGTTTTTGCAATTAGCACCGCAGTTTTCGACAAAAATAGCTGATAAAAAGCCTAAAGATTTCAATTTAAAGCCACCATCTCAGTTGTTGAATCAGCAGCCTAGCACAGCTAATTCAAAGGTTTTTCAACCTGTTTTTAGCACTGCTAAGCTGATGCAAAAACAGGCGGCGGCGGCTAAAAGTTGCACTCAGCTTTAGAAATCACGAGACGGCACTGCCGTTTCCCTACAATTAATCGGGGTAGGGACACGGCATTGCCGTGTCTTCCATTACTTACAGCAAATCTTTCAATTTGTCATCTTCTCCCAACACTTTGATTACCTGCTTAATCTCCTGCGTTCTGTCTTTTTTCACAATTAACGTCACATTCCCATCTCTGACAACTACGACATCTTCTAAACCAATGGTGACGATGACTTCATTGTCATCCGCTGCATAAAGAATGCTATTCTTGGTATCAATTCCGACGTGTTTTGCTAACTCGACATTGGGCTTGTCTCCTTGTAGCAAACGCCCGATCGCATTCCAGTCACCCAAATCGTCCCAACTAAAGCCTACAGGCAGTACACAAGCCTTTTGCGTCTTCTCCATCAGCGCATAATCGATGCTAATTTTCGGCAATTGGGAGTAAGCAGCAGCGCCTTTTGTTTCCAAAGCAGCCATCATTTCCGGTACATGATTTCGCAATTCTGTCAAGACTGTTCCAACTTTAAATACGAATATTCCGCCATTCCAGCTAAACTTACCGCTGTTTACAAATTCTTCAGCCGTCGCGCGATCGGGCTTTTCCGTAAATCTAGCCACGCGATAAGCTGGAAAACCGCCAAAACTGCCAATTTCCTCGCCTTGTTCGATGTAGCCGTAACCAGTGGAAGCATAACTCGGTTTGACTCCCAAAGTGGCGATCGCACTTTCCTTCGTCGCCAACTCAGCCGCCGCCTCCAAAGTCTTGATAAACTCCTCCGGTTCACCAATCCAGTGATCCGCCGGGAAAAACCCGACAACGGCATCCTCACCGTAACGCTTGGCAATTTCTATAGCACTCCAAGCCACCGCCGGCGCAGTATCCCGGCCCTCCGGTTCCGCCAGCAAATTCTCAGGAGGTAGCAGCGGCAATTGTTCCCGCACTCCCGCAGCTAACATTTCCGACGTTACCACCCACAAATCGTCCCAACCGTTACCTAATGTTAATAGTCTTTCCGCAGTAGCTTGCAGCAAACTTTTGCCGCTACCATCGAGACTCAAAAACTGCTTGGGGCGCTGCTTGCGGCTGAGTGGCCAGAAGCGTTCGCCTTTACCGCCGGCGAGGATTACGGGAATTAAGGTTTTGGTCATGATTTGGAAGTGAAATGGTTCTGATCTATTTTGCTTGACACTTGATAATATTGAGAGAATTGTTAGTGTTTGCTGGTGGTAAGGGCGATCGGGCTAGATTTTTTGCCTAGTTTCCGTGAATGGGTAGGTGTTAAAATAGGGGTATGAAATTTTTTGGCCCAAAGTCATGTGCAGCAAGAGTTTGATGCCTCCGGTTTGAAAAAACGATTCACGGAAAGTCTGAAAGCTTTACAGAATAAGGTTTTGGAGTGTGTATGAAAAATTGGGGATTGACAAGTCGAAGAGTGGAATGGTACTTTAGTTTTAGATTCACGGAACTGCACCTTGAAAACCAAATACAGCAAGGCTTCTGGAGCGGGCGGCCGGAAAATACCTAAAACCCTATCAGGGATTGAAACTACAAGAA
>JAYUGZ010000681.1:0-8870 GCA_043767465.1 Cyanobacteriota bacterium | reverse complement strand
GGAAATCATATTTTTAATTTGTGTTCCCGGAGTGTGGGCATCGGGCCTCATCTTCCGAGTAAAATTCGGATGTTGGGTATGGCTAGTTACAATTTTTTAACTGTGGCTTCGGGTGTGGCTATGGGAGGAGTAGAAGCGACTCCGAAAATTTGGGATATTGCTGGGAGTTGGGTAATTGTGAAGGCTGCGGGTGCGGTTTGGCTGCCGCTGGAGACGCAGGCGATTTTTCCGCTGGAAGTGGGAAGAATTACGCCAGGGTTTCTTTTCCAACTTTGGTGATGAACCGGCAGGAGTTGGTGTCGGTGTTTTTGCCGTTTGTTGAGGCTTGGAAAAAGAAGAAAATGGGGTGATTTGCGATATATCGCACAATTATTAAATAAAACTGCATGGCAGGTGTGACGGAGGAGTCTCCCACGCCTGCCATACTGTTTGTAACAAGTATAACCGACCGATGACCGATGGATCAAGTATGCTTGCTCTGGTCTATGTATGCCAATGTGCGATCGGGTGGTTTTCTTTTAGGTCGATCGGGTGATGTGGTTCTGGTACAATTTGTTGTATATTCGCAAAAAGATATTTTTTTTATAAAAGTTTTTTCAATAGGCGATCAGCCTAATCAACATACCACAATTCTCGCATCCGAGTTGCTGACAGCGGCAGTCCCAATTCTACCAGCGTTTCCAAATACTCGTCAGGCGTTTTTGGCGGATTTTTGAGCCTAATTCTTTGTTTCTCGGCTGCATTGCAGACTATTTGCCAGTCGGCCTCAAGCAAGTCTAAAATAAAATCATCTGGATGCTGCGCTAAAATATCGTAAGGTGCCAGAGCTTCTTCGGGAAAATCTCTGAGATTGAAAGTAATAATAAACTTAGAACTCGATTGAATTGCAGCAGCGAGGACATGGCGATCTCCCGGATCGGGAAGTTCCAAATCTTGTATAATTGTCTCATAGCCTTGCACCAAGCAATCTATAACATTTGCATTCATTAATTTTTTCGTTCGGGAAAGCTGTTCAAATCTTATATCGGGACGGTTGATAAGTACATTTCTCATCCACTCCTCGTGAATTTCTTCAGTCCAACGCGCCTCAACTATGTCGGTAGTTGCCAATTCTACAAATAAGTCACGAAGAGATGCCGAATACAAAACATTCGCATCGTAAACAACAGTTAAATTTGCCATCTTTTAATGGTACAAACCTAGTGCTTCTGATTCAGCGACAAGCTCATCCATAATTTTCATACTTTCTTCGTAACTCCGTTGTTTATAATCCATTAAATCTTCATAACGTATCCGGCGACTGTTCCTGACTATCAGATAAGGAATTTTCCCAGCATCTAGCAACTCCCGCACATATTTATCGGAAACTCCCAGAATGTCGGCTGCTTGATAAATATGAAGTTTTTTAGTAATAGGAGTTAGCTTAACAGTATTGCCACTACTTGTCTGTTGCAAAATCGCTAACAGCAGGGGTAATGCTGCGGCTGGTATGTCAATTGTTTTGCCCTCTTTTGCATCTAATATCAATTTGAGAGATTCGCCAGACGGATGATTTTCTAAGTGCGATTCTAAGGCGCGGCTGCTGCTAAAGGCAACCGCTGCTTCTTCGGCTGTCGGTAAAATAGGTGCTGAATTTGGATCTCCGGTGAATGTCATGTTAATTTGGGAGTGAGGATAACAGGCAATCAACTATGATTGTAGCAATTTGAGAATGCGATCGCCCAAATCAACCAAGGAGGTCAACCTGTGGCATACAGCGACTTTACAACTTTAGCGAAAGTTAGAGAATCTTTTAATTTAACCATAGAAGAACCTTTAGATTTGTTTGGCGATATCCCGGAGGTACAGCCAAGTTCTTATTTGCAAACTACTTTAACTGAAAACCTGTCTTTAGCTACGGCAATTAATACCGAAAAGGCTCGCGCTGAGTTAATTATTGCCCCAATTTTATTGGAAGTCAGGCGGCAATTTAATTTTCAAGTTGGTTTTTTTTCTGGTTCAGAATTCAATGTAGACGTAGAAGCAGGTTTGAACGGGTATTGCGATTATATTCTCACTGCATCGAAGGATTCCTATGAAATTCGCGCCCCCGTTATCACCCTCACAGAGGCTAAAAATGAAAGTATTAAATCAGGTTTGGGTCAGTGTATTGCCGAAATGGTAGCCGCCCAATTATTCAATCAGCGCAATGGAGAGCAAATTGAAAGCATTTATGGGGCTGTGACTACGGGTACTGATTGGAAGTTTCTCAAGTTGAGTAACAGTACAATTTTTATTGACAAGCGAGACTTTTTTATTAATGAAATTAGTCGGATTTTGGGGATTTTAACGATGCCATTTCAAGGATTTTATTCTATAGAGCGCATTTGATGCAGCCAGCCAAATAACCGATACCAGGATAGGGACACAACATTGTTGTGTCCCTACTACACAATCAATTTATTGCCTCATGCCATTAATTTAGACAGCACATTAGACAACTTAGCGCCTAAATTTTCAACAGAGTCCTGCTGTTTGGGATCTTTCATTGTACCATCAGCATTAAATGCTTCAAAAGCTTGAGAAATTGCTTTCTGATCCGGCAGCACGAATACGTTAATATTACCCAAGATCGATCGCAAATGAACCAATCCCCGCAAACCACCAAGTCCGCCTGGGGAAGCGCTCATGATTACCGCTACTTTGCCCGTAAATGCCAGCAATCCCGGTTCACCCGGTGCTGGGCGCGATACCCAGTCGATCGCATTTTTCAACAAAGCCGTAACCGAACTGTTATACTCCGGGGAAGCTATCAAAAACCCGTCATGCGCTACCATCAATTCCTTCAACTTCCGGGCATTTTCTGGCATTCCCTCTTTTGCTTCCAAATCTTCATCAAATATTGGCAGCGGCAAATCGCGCAAATCTACATAAGTAACTTCTGCGCCCGCCGCAATTGCGCCCGCCGCCGCAACTTTTACCAGCAGCTTGTTGTAGGATGCTTCCCGGGCACTTCCGGCAAATGCCAGTATTTTTGGTCTGTTGATCATTGATTTTTTCCCGATTATTGCTTGCGACTAAAATTGTACTATTCCGAGTGCTGCCAAACAAAGTCAGCCATGGGTTTGTCTCCGGACAAAGGAGTATCTGTAGGTGAACCGAATAAAACCGATCGCATTTTTACCTTCCCGACTCCCAAACGCCTCTCGACGCGGCTGGGAATTCCGTAACCGAACATAATATGTCCTTTCCCCGCCAACACCACAACTTGATAATCGGGGTTAGCTTTGACAAATTCAGCGATTTTTTCGGCCATAGTTTCATCCCACAAAACTTGAGCTTGCAAAAATCTTTCAAAGGCTGTACTATTACCTTGGGCTGACTTTTGGTGCTGTTGGAAAACTTCGAGCAGCATTTGCCGGTATTCGGCGTTGTCGGTGCGAATTTCGGAAATTGGCGGAATATATTTTTTGTCCTCTGCTGTGAGGCTTTCTAAGCCTTGAGAGGCAACTTTTCTGGTTACTTCGGACGGTGTATTTAAGGCGAGGACTGGCAGTTTGTTTTCTTTGGCAAACCGCAAAAATGGGGCGTAATATTCCCAGGGAAAACGCCATCTGCGATCGTACTCTGTTTGCTCGACTAATTGTTCTTCTGTCAGTTTACCAGCTAAGTAGTTGTCGATCGCACTTTGGAACGGACGCTGAAACATCTCCATGGCGATCGCAATCTTACCATTTTGCCGCTGCATTTCTCGAATAATCGCCCGTTGAGCTTGGTGGTCTTCGATGCTATCGTGGGTTTCTCCTAGATACACGACTTTCGCCTTCACCAACTGTTGCAGAATCTCTTGGTTAGTGTAAGTCTGCTGCGGTTGAGGATTCGCCATCGGTTCCGCTGTCGCGACACTGCTACACAGCAGGAAAATACTCAGCGATAAGGCGCACAGTTTGATGAGTTTGGTTGTTTTCATACAAATATTATGCCTGTTTCTCGCAGCAGCAGGTAGAGCCGGACTCTACTATTTTAACTTAGCCTAAAAAGCTCGATGCTTCATTTAATTTCATAATTCCTCGTAAATATCTATACCCATAGGGGATTGTCTTCCGTCTTCCTTCTTCCGTCTTCCGTCTTCCTTCTTCCGTCTTCCTTCATCTGTAAAGTTTAGTTGCAGGTGCTTGCGCTTCTAGAAAAAGGTGCTAAATTAATAATATGAAGCGAACAAAAAGCTTCTCCGACAGATAAAAAATCTAGATATCACAGCGAAGTTCAAAATAGAATCAAAGGAGTAAAACGCTGTTTAATCTCACATCTGTCTCATTAAAAATCAATAGCAGCACCCACCAACAAAGCTGATACTTCCTCAACTAATTAGAGGGGAGCAATGCAAGTGAATCCTCGGATTATTGCAACTCCGCATCGAAGTTGAAAAAAGAGGGAATCACTCGGTACATATGGCTGGGTGCTGTTGTTGTTAAAAGAGATTTTGCGACGACATATTAATTGTCGGGGCGGGTTAAGCCAGAAAAACTTGCAAGTAACAGAGAATATTTGTACAAAACCCGCATTCTGTTACTTACTGAAAAATTGTCTCGTCTTCCTTTTGCCACGCGGGATCGACGATACAAATAAATATTAGCGGTTCTGTGCCGCAGTTGTAAATAAACTGCTTGGCGTGTGGCGGAATGTAAACTGCATCTCCGACTTGCACCAATTGAGTTTCGTCGTCGATGTGCATTTCGCCAACGCCACTGATAATGTAGTAAACTTCAGAAGTTGTGAGGGAATGCAGCGCCGAAGTTTGTCCGGCTGGTAAAGCGGCGTGGGCTAAACTGTAACGCAAATCCACAGCTTGTTTGTCTGGATGCAGCAATTCTCGCAGTTGAGTACCGTCACCAGCAATAAACTCGTCGCAGCCATTTAGCTTTTGAACTAGCATTCTTTCTACACTCCTGAAAATCTCTCACTCGCAACTTAAGTTTAATCGAAAGAGGGAGATATGTTAAGAAATATGTCAAGCCATGACCGATTTTTTTAGCCGTAAGTTCCTGAATGCGATCGATAATCAGGACAGTCGATCGCACTTTCAGACAAAGCTATGGTAGGCTGAACGGGACACTTGAGATGGTAATCGCCGGTAAAAAATACGCAGTTAGCACAAGGGATTTGGTGCATCCGCTGAGCTCGGCGCAGGGAGTCGGTGACAGTACGTCCGACACTCGAACAAACCAAAAAAACTAAACCCCAGGCACT
This sequence comes from Cyanobacteriota bacterium, assembly GCA_043767465.1. Taxonomy (GTDB): domain Bacteria; phylum Cyanobacteriota; class Cyanobacteriia; order Cyanobacteriales; family Microcoleaceae; genus Microcoleus. The sequence continues at coordinate 3,641 of JAYUGZ010000681.1, read as the reverse complement.
AACAAAACACAGCGGGACTAAAACAGGCTGTATTGCCTTCAACAAAAAGTACAGCATAGTAACAAAATTTAGGGTATAAGTCACATATACATTAGAGTAATGGCATTGGCGGGCGATCGACCAAAAAGTTTAAAATCATTTACAGTGCGATCGAGAAACCGGGCAATTATGGGATGATAGAGAACCGTCGTTAAATAAAATTAGAGGAAACCAGTTATGTCACTGCGATTAGGCGATACAGTTCCCAACTTTACCCAAGCCTCGTCTGAAGGCGAAATCAATTTCTACGACTGGGCTGGCGATAGCTGGGTCGTTTTGTTTTCCCACCCGAAGGACTATACTCCAGTATGCACCACCGAACTCGGTGCAGTGGCCCGTCTTAAGTCTGAATTTGACAAACGGGGCGTCAAAACCATAGCCCTCAGCGTCGATGATGTCGATTCTCACATGGGTTGGATCAAAGATATTGAGGAAACTCAAAAAGTTACTCTCAATTATCCAATTTTAGCAGATGGCGATCGCAAAGTTTCCGACATTTACGATATGATCCATCCTAACTCGCTAAACAACTTAACCATCCGCACCGTTTTTGTAATTGACCCCGACAAAAAACTGCGTTTGAGCATTACCTATCCAGCGAGCACTGGTCGGAATTTCGGCGAGATTTTGCGAGTAATTGATTCTCTGCAACTTACGGATAAATACAGCGTTGCGACTCCGGTTGATTGGAAAGATGGCGACGATTGTGTCATTGTACCTTCGATTACCGACCCCGCAGAGTTGGCAGAGAAATTTCCTAAAGGTTACACACCAGTTAAGCCTTATTTGCGGATGACTCCTCAACCGAATAAATAAGTTAAATTTACCGACTGGTTCGTAGTGAGGACTTTAGTCCTCAATCCTCTTTTTTGAGGACTGAAGTCCTCACTACGAACCCAAAAATTATCCTATTGTCTGAACAATTGAGATTTGAGGAAACGCAAAATGCTGTCACCAACAATCGTGTTGCGAATACCGCCAAAATTGCAAATGACAGACGACGAGTTTTTCGAGTTCTGTCAAATCAATAGTGAATTGCGCATCGAACGCAACAAATCGGGAGAATTGCTAATTATGAACCCTACTGGTTCGGAGACGGGAAATCGCAGCGGTAGCGTTTTTGGAGAGTTGTATATTTGGGCCAGACAAGATGACACCGGTATTTGTTTTGACTCCAGTACGGGATTTAAACTTTCAATGGGTGACAAGTCTCCAGATGCCTCGTGGATTAAACTGGAACGGTGGAATGCTTTGTCAGCAGAACAAAAGCAAAAGTTTGCCCCAATTTGCCCAGATTTTTTAGTAGAACTCAGGTCTGCTTCTGACAATCTCAAGCCCTTGCAAGAAAAAATGCAAGAATATATGAGGGAACCGGGAGTGCGGCTGGGTTGGCTTATAGACCGCAAAAATCGCAGAGTCTACATCTTCCGTCCCGGTTTGACCGAGGAATGTTTGGACAATCCGGTGACAGTCAGTGGCGACCCAGTTTTGCCGGGATTTGTGCTAAATATGAGCAAAATTTGGTAAACTGCTAGCACGAAATATCAAAGTAATTGTCAGAATTATATAGTATAGAAACAATCAAAAAATATGGATATCAAAAACGGCTTTGTAGGCACTATCGGCAATACTCCCCTCATCCGCTTAAACAGCTTCAGCGATGAAACTGGCTGCGAAATTCTTGGAAAAGCAGAGTTTCTCAATCCCGGCGGTTCCGTCAAAGATAGAGCCGCCCTTTACATCATCAAAGATGCAGAAGAAAAAGGCTTGCTGAAACCGGGCGGCACAGTTGTTGAAGGAACTGCGGGTAATACTGGCATCGGTTTAGCACACATTTGCAACGCTAAAGGTTACAAGTGTTTGATTGTGATTCCTGATACTCAATCTCAAGAAAAAATCGATGCTTTGAAAACCTTGGGCGCAGAAGTTCGGACAGTTCCTGCTGTTCCTTACAAAGACCCGAATAATTATGTCAAACTATCAGGAAGATTGGCTGCGGAAATGGAAAATGCCGTTTGGGCGAATCAGTTTGACAATTTAGCCAATCGTCAAGCTCATTTTGAGACAACTGGCCCGGAAATTTGGCAACAAACCGACGGAAAAATCGATGCTTGGGTGGCGGCGACTGGTACGGGCGGGACTTTTGCGGGTGTATCAATGTTTTTGAAATCAAAAAATCCCGCGATAAAAGCTGTTTTGGCTGATCCGATGGGTAGCGGGCTTTACAGTTATTTCAAAACTGGGGAAATTAAGACTGAAGGTAGTTCGATTACTGAGGGAATTGGTACCAGCCGCATCACTGCAAATATGGAGAATGTCCCGGTGGATGATGCTATCCAAATTGATGATACTGAAGCTGTCGGCGTGGTTTACCAATTGCTGAGGAAAGAGGGGCTGTTTATGGGCGGTTCTGTGGGGATTAATGTGGGGGCTGCTGTGGCTTTTGCTAAGCAAATCGGGCCTGGACATACTATTGTGACTGTACTCTGCGACGGTGGGGCTCGATATCAGTCCCGTTTGTTCGATCGCCAATGGTTGGCCTCAAAAGGTTTATCATCAGATTAATCTCATGATTTTTGGGTGAGTACGCGAACTCGTCCAAAATGCCCATTCACTCTCTGACAATTTTGGTATATATGGCCACACATATTTCCATTATAAAAATAGCATATATTCAGCAGACTGTCAAGCAAAAAAACATGAAAAATATCAAGTCTTCTAGGCAAGTTCTTGTTTGCCAAAACCGCACTTGTCGCAAGCAAAGTGCAGCAAAGGTACTGGCAGCTTTTCACCAATTGTCGGATGCAGAAATTGAAGTTGTGGCTAGCAGTTGTTTGGGACAGTGTGGCAACGGGCCGATGGTGTTGGTACTGCCAGAAGAGGTTTGGTATAGCGGTGTTTCTGAGTCGGAAGTTGCGGCAATCACCGATCGACATTTGCGGGGTGGAAAGCCGATAGAGGCGATGCTTTATCGTAAGTTTCACCGCCATTCTGTAGGGGCGGTACCCCCGAACCCGCCCGCCGATGTTTAAGCTTTTTTGCCGTGTACTTGAATGCGTTTGTCGGTTTTTTGCTTTTGCACCCAAGAGACAAATTTCTGGAGTTGAGGATCATTTTTGAGCTTTTCTAGGGTGTTGAGCTCTTGGGCGAGGTGTTTGTTGTCGAAGAGAGAGTGTATCTGGCGGTGACAAGCTGAACAAATGTCGATCGTCTGGCTGGGATCTTCGTTTTTGCGCTTGGTGTTTTGTTTGGGGATGAGGTGGTGGGCGGTTAATGCTTCCATTTGTCGATCGCACAATTCGCACTGCATAATTTCCTCAATGCTGGTGGATGGGGAATTGCTACTTTTAATTTAACGTCATTTAGAGCGGCTTTGAGAAAGTCAGTAAAGGTCGATCGCACTTCCCAAACAATAAAAAACCCCCAACCGGGGGTGATCTTAATTTCAGGTGGGCAAGGCCGAAAAACCGGGCCGCTAAGTACAAAAACTTACGCTCAAATTATGTACAGCAGCACAAACAAAACAATCCAGATCACATCGACAAAGTGCCAATAAATCTCAGTCGCTTCGATGCCGAAGTGGTGTTCGCTAGAATAGTGAC
>JAYUGZ010000680.1:0-3588 GCA_043767465.1 Cyanobacteriota bacterium | reverse complement strand
TGAGCGACAACTTGATCCATGTTGTAATACCTGTAAGTCGCCAGCCTTCCCACAAAAGAAACTCCCGGAGTTGCATCAGCCAAAGCCTTATATTTCTTATAAATTTCGGCATTTTCTGGACGCGGAACCGGGTAGTAAGGGTCTCCCTCAGCTTGGGGATATTCATAGACAATGCTAGTTTTTAGATGCTCTTGTCCAGTCAGGTATTTAAACTCCGTGCAGCGAGTATATAAATGCTCGTTCGGGTAATTTACCACTGGTGCTGCTTGGTGTACGGGTACATTCAACGTTTCGTGTTTGAATTCCAAGGAACGGTAAGGAAGTTTGCCATAGCAATAATTGAAATAGGAATCCACAGGCCCAGTGTAAATCATTTCCCCGTAAGGAATAAAACTCTCAATCTCGCGGTAGTCGGTATTCAGCATCACCTTGATGTTTGGGTGAGACAGCATCTTTTCAAACATCCGAGTGTAGCCGTGCAGGGGCATTGCTTGATAGGTATCGGTAAAATAGCGATCGTCCCGGTTAGTCCGGGTGGGCACGCGCGCAATCACTGATTTGTCGAGCTCCGACGGGTCCATTCCCCACTGTTTGCGCGTGTAGTTGCGGAAGAATTTCTCGTAAAGTTCGCGGCCGACTTTGCTGACAACGACATCTTCGGAAGTGCGAATATAATCCTTTGGTTCAGCTACTTTCGCGAAGAAATCTTCAACTTCAAATGATGTGAGATTCAGTCCGTAAAGTTTGTTTACGGTGTTGAGATTGATGGGAATTGGTAGCAATTGACCGTCAACGCTGGCGAGGACGCGGTGTTCGTAGGGCCGCCACTCGGTGAACTGCGAAAGGTACTCGAAAACAGGGCGCGAATTGGTGTGAAAAATGTGGGGCCCGTATTTGTGTACGAGGATGCCGTGGTTGTCGTAGTGGTCGTAGGCATTACCACCGATGTGGTTGCGGGTATCAATTATCAAGACTGTTTTGCCCGCCTGAGTTGCTAGTCTTTCGGCAATGACGCTACCTGCAAATCCGGCTCCGACAATTAAATAATCAAACATTAAAACACCTCTGATTTTTGGTAATTGCTAATTTGTAATTTGTAATTTGTAAGTGGTAAGCTAGTATTGTTGAGTGTTAAACCTCAACATTCCTAACTTAAAACTTTCATCCGGTCTTGTGCTTTCTGTCTTGTGCCTGCGATCGCACTTTCGATCAATTGCAGCATTTCGCCCCAGGTATTGTCCCAAGAATTGCCTGCCAAAAAGGCGTCAACTTCGCCCAGCCACTTAATCCTAGCCTCCGAACTTTCTGCCATAATTTCTTCAGCAGCAGCAACGAATTCTGCAACATTGCTCGCAATCCGAACCAAGCCTTTTTCTCCGTAGGGCTGCACCACGTCGCGGATGGGAGTAGAAATCACAGGTTTACCGGCAGCGAGGTATTCGGGAGTTTTCGTCGGACTAATAAACTTAGTCGATTCGTTAATCGCAAAAGGCAGCATTGCTATATCCCACCCGCCCAGATACCCTGGCAGTTCTTGATAAGATTTGCCGCCGAGATAGTGGATATTTGGGTGAGTTGGTAGAGTTGCAGGATCGATTTTTACCACCGGGCCAATGATCACTAAATGCCAGTCCGGCCTCGCTTCGGCAATGCCGCCCAGCAGTTCGATATCCATGCGTTCGTCTATGACGCCAAAAAATCCCAAACGCGGGTGAGGAATATCTTTTTGATCCGTCGGTTCTTGTGAAAGATTCCGGGCTTTAGCAAAGTGTTCTTTTTCGATGCTGCTGGGGAAAGCATGAATGTTTGGGTGCTCGTGCTGTTTGGCTTCGTAGAGGCTGTGTCCGCCTGTGAAAACGACGCTGGCGCGCTTTAATAGTTGTTTTTCATTTGCTTTTAAATCCGGGTGCGCGCCTTGGAATGCTGACAGTTCATCCATGCAGTCGTAGACTACAGCTAGCGGCTTTAAGTGGTTGGTGAAACTGACAGCCATTGGTGTGTAATACCAGAGGATGTATTGGCTAATTTCTGCTGATTGCAACAAATCATCTAGCATGGCTTGCTGAGCAGTTTGTGCTGTTTGTTCGCTGATTCCTTCACTCAGGTGCGGTACTATTACCCAGACTCCACTTTCGTGAATGCTGACATCAAGCCACCAATCTGTTGCAGCGCTAAAAATCGGTTCTTCTATGAAAAATACGCGGCGTTTTTTGGCGCCGCGCCCCAAGAGATGTTGCGGACGCTGATAGACAAAATTCCATCGCAAATGAGACAAGCAAACTAAATCCGGTGCATCTAAAGCAGCAGCTTTGGATAAGTTAGTGCGCGCTGCGGGGGAGGGAGCAAATTGAGATGGCGATTTTGCTGTATCTATCGATGTAAATCGGATCTCCCATCCTCGACCATTATTGCTATAATTATTGTTGACTGAGTTTTCTGGGCTGGACATAATTAGCCTCGGGAATTTGTCAATGAAAATTATTCAGGTAAAATTAGTCAATAAGATATCCTTCCCAGCCGCGTCTTACTGAAAGCTGCAAGCATCAACCTGAGAATTTTTATTGACGAGCAAGCGCCGCATTTAGCTAGCAAAACAAGGCAACTGTTTAGCTGCGGAAAGACACGCTTGTCTGCTTTTTTCAGAAGTGAAACTGGAGATGCAGTTAATATTCTTAGACTTGCTATTGTTGTTAAATCTAACTCAGTTTTTCTGCCATTACTTCTATCTGAAGGATGACTTCGTTCTCAGGGCGCGTCTAGCTTGCACGCTTGGTTGAAAAGTGGTTAAAATGCCGATCGACCTTGTAAAATGACTCTTAACTGGCAGGTACGGGATGAAAATGGATCGAGTTTTATGGCTGTATTTGGTAGAGTAGAGAAAATTTGCGATTCCCTAGGGGATAGCTTCGCCGCCCGTGCTTTTGTTGCTTTTTGATTTGACAAACCGCGCCTTTTTTAAGCTCATCCGATCGCAGGTCTACAAAATTTGTATTCTAATATACATTTTTTCTTCAGAGATTTCTGACTTCCGATAGATTTAAAAATAACAGTTTATGTATTTGGGTTTAACCCACATCTTGCAGCCTTCTCAATAATACCCGAGAAACCGGGTAACAGCGACGAGAAACCTAGGATTTTACGCGATTCTGTGGCAAGAAACCAAGGTGACGACATTGGTGCTCTGGGCACGAGGTTAAAGTCACGCGAGAGAGCACCAATCTCAATCATCCCCCTCAGGGCGGGTTCGCCAATATCTGCGTAAACCCGCCCAGACTAGACGATAGCAGCAACCGCGCCCGAGGTTAGGACGTTCTTAATTGCTGAAACATTAGCTATTATTCCCTCTTCCCTCTTCCTTCTTCCTTCTTCCTTCTGCTATAGCAGCAACGTTAAAGTCGGTGGCTGTCAATTTTGGTCATTCCCCCTCCAAAGGCAAAATCTTGCACTATCGAACTCTGTAAGAAGTCGTGGGGGAAACCCAATTCAATGGCGCTTACTTTGTCTAACTGCTGCATTTGTTCGGGAGTTAATTCAAATTCCAAACAACCGAGATTTTCCTGAAGTTGCGAGAGTTTGCGGGAACCAACA
>JAYUGZ010000679.1:0-8909 GCA_043767465.1 Cyanobacteriota bacterium | reverse complement strand
GCCGGGGCCGATTTTGCTCCAGTTGATAACGGTGGTGGGGATTGGGCTGGGGGTTGGCGGGCTGATCGGGTTTGCCATTTCTTATCTGACGCAGCGGTTCGATTTGCCTTTGGTGGAACAGTCTCTCACCTTGGTTTCCGCCTACGGCACCTACTTGATCGCAGAGGACTTGGGGGGCTCCGGGGTGATTGGGGTGGTGACGACGGGGCTAATTTTGGGCAATTTTGGCTCTCGCATCGGCATGAATCCTCGCACTCGGATCATTGTCAGCGAGTTTTGGGAATTTTTAGCCTTTTTTGTCAATTCCATTGTGTTTTTGCTGATTGGGGATCAGATTCGGTTTGGGAGTTTGGGCGAAAATTTGGATGCGATCGCCGTGACGATTGCAGGGGTGATTTTAACGCGGGCGATCGCCATTTACGGACTGGGGAGTCTCAGCAACCGTTTTGCCGACTCCGCCATTCCTCTGCCGGATCAAACGGTGCTGTGGTGGGGAGGACTGCGGGGTGCGGTGTCCGTGGCCTTAGCTTTGAGCGTGCCGGAAAACCTGCCGGGGCGAGATGTGGTGATTGCAACGGTTTTTGGAACAGTGTTATTTACTTTACTCGTCCAGGGACTGACCATTGGGCCTGTCCTGCAAAAACTCGATCTGCTCAGTGACGGGCCCCTGCGCCAGGAGTATCTAGAGGCGATCGCCCGTCAGGCGGCCCTGGGTAGGGTGCTGCAACGCTTGGGAGAAATAGAGCAAAATCCAGGAGTTGAGCCGGAGTTTTATGAGTATCAAGAATCTCTGGTAAAGGGAGAACTAACCAGAATCGAAGCAGAAATCGATCGGCTTCAAAATGAATATCCTAATCTACGGACTTTTATTGCTGAGCAACTTCGAGGAGAATTGTTGGCGATCGAAGCTGACACCTATGCTGAGTTTGTGCGATCGGGTAGATTAAATCAAGAACTCTCTCTATTTTTGGGAGTTGAGACAATGGAAGAGTAGCCCCAACATGAAGTTTAGTTACGTTTTTTTACTTCAAATCAAGCATTTGACTTTGCTATGACAAAAACAATCAATGCACTATTTATGCTCGCTCAACTGCCTTTAAATAATGGCGATCGCTTCCTGAAAATTACTCTGATTTTTCTAGCAGGAGGGATTGGCGGATTAGCAGGAATGGTGGCGGTTCCTGCCTTGAGTGTAGCCTTAAATTGGTTTGCTCCCAATTTATTGACACAGGCTTATATTCGTGTATTGCTTACATCAAGAAACATAATTTTCACGTTATTCACTCTCTCGGCGATGGAAGTGATGTTGCTTCTGCTCCCTCGCACTCAATGGCTGAAGTTGATGGAATTTTGCCTGAGTGCGGGCATCACTTTTTTTGGCGGTTGGTTGCTGTGGAGTCTATTTCGAGACTTTTTTAATACCACAATTTTAGGTGTCACTTTTGAGTCCAATCCTAAAGTAAGAGGCGAGTCTATTTTTTTAATTCGGTATCTCGGAGAATTTGCGATCGCTATAACATTAATTATAGTTTTTTGTATTAGCCACAACATCAACGTTGTCGGGATACTTACTAGCTTGGGGATTGGCGGTATTGCCTTTGCCTTTGCTGCTCAAAAAATTCTAGAACAACTTTTGGGAGGGATTGTTTTAACTCTCGATCGCCCTTTTACAGTTGGCGACTATATTGGCTTAGGAGATGGGCAGCAAGGCAAACAAGGTACTTTTGGACGAGTAGAAAGTATTGGCTTAAGATCGACCAGAATTCGCATCTCCGGTAAAGGCACTCTCACAGTTATTCCTAATAATTCCTTAACTCAAGCTACCATCGAGAACTTTACCGGCGCAAAGAAAGTTATGTCTGTAATGATGCTAGAGTTTCCCGAACAGGTATCTCCTGACAAACAAGCACTCATCCGCCAAACCGTGATGGACAGCACGGTGGACATTTTTGGTTTAGACTGGCGCAGCACAGAAGTTTCCTTCAGTGACAACCAAGCCAAAATTTCTTTTTTCATTTTTGGTTCTAATGAATTATCTATGGAATTGAGACGGCAATTGCTGGATCTGGCTACCCAACAAATCACCAAACAACTCCAACAACATACTATTTCTTTTACCCTTAACCAACCAACGATTTATGTGGATGCTCCAATTCCTATTTAAGCGACCAATGAAGCAGATATTCTTATTTGCGATCGCTTTGTTTCTGGCGACTTTTCCGATGAGTTTTGCTTTAAGTGCTGACGGCCCTCGTTCTCCTGTAGTAGTTGATGGCATTCCGCTGTTTTATTTGCAACCTGTCGATCGGTTTTCAGCATTAGATCGTACCCAATTTGCGAATGATTTGCTGGCTGATGCGATCGCTAATGAGAAAGTCATAAATTTCGATGTGGGTAATGACCCTAATTCAAGCGCTACCTCAATTTCCTTAAACAAGAATTATTTGTTGACAGTTACAGCAAACGATGTTTTACCAAACTTTTCTTTGTCTCAACAAGCTAAGTAATGGGAAATTATTCTAGAAAAGGCGGTCGCTAAGGCTAAAAAAGAACGAACTTCACAATACATTTTGCAGCGAAGTTTGTGGATTTTAATTGGTATAGGAATTATTATACTATTGCGGTTTTTGTTGGTAATTGTCGCCAAAATAGCTAAGTGGGAAACTGGTATTTTTACCAAGCTTTTTTTTGGTTTTGCCTGGTTAGCGATCGCCATAGTGAGTTCCGAGTGGTTTCCATTATTACGCAGTATTCGCTATCAGATTGTTTCCCCATTTTCTCAGCCCCAGTGGCTGCTATTTTTGGGAGCATTAGGAGGCTCTTTTGTATTTAGCCATTACGCTCCAGTCTTATTGAGATTTACCATCAAAAAGCTAGATATCCAATCAGCAGAAAATATTTATTTGGCAATTATTCAACCCAGCGATCGCCTCGTGCAATTTTCAGTCCTCAGTATTTCGATCGCTTGGTCTCTGACATTACTAGAGCCATTAGTACCAGTTGTTTATAACTTTCTAAAACCGATTGCCAGTTTAGTTGTAGTTGGCTGTTTGTATTGGTTATCCACAAAACTTAGTAGCCGCTACCTGCGTACCTATGGGTTCAAATTTGGGGGTAAATTTAATCCCAGTAGCGATGATGCAATTCTGGTATTTGAGACCGTGTTGAATATCTTTATCTTTATTGTGGCACTGGTGACATTTGCCCGCAGCGTCAACTTTGACTTGATAGGCTTGGTTGCTAGTTTAGGGTTAGTTGGTTTAGCCGTCGCTTTTGCAGCCCAAAAAATTCTGGAACAACTGATTGCTACTTTAGTGTTGTATTTAGATCGTCCTTTTGTGACTGGTGACTATATCCGTCTACCCGCAGGAGAGTTGGGGAAAGTAGAAAGTATTGGCTTGCGATCCTCTTCGAGGGCTGCGCTAACGACAAAAATTCGTTCCCTTGGCACGGGTACAATTATTGTGATGCCCAATTCTATCTTAGTCAGCGTAGAAATTGAAAATGTTACTCTTGCCAAAAAAATTATGGTGTTACTGTATATGGACTTTCCCGGTGTTTTAGGAGAACGAGAATATGCTCTAGTGCAGCAAGTTATTATGGAAAAAACTGCTTTTCTATCAGGAATTGATGCTAACAGCACAAATATTGCTCTCGCCGATGGTTCTGGAAAAAGATTAAGGGTGAGTTTGGCAATTTTAGGTTCTCAAGATAATGCGATAGAGGTACGTAAACGCCTACTAGAGTTAGCAAGTGCTGAAATTTCTAAATCCCTTTCAGTCCACGGTATTGTGTTTGCGATGGAAAATCCTACGGTTTATGTGCAGTCCCCTGCTACTATTTGAGGAGAACTGTGCCCTTGCGGACAAACTGCTTTAAAATCTCTCCGGGTTCTCTGTCCCAAGTGTCGATATGTTGGTAAATTAAACCGTTCTCATCCAACTTGTATGTAGAATAGCCGTTGAATAAGATCCGAGCTTTCCAGGCTACGCGCAGTGTCCCGCGAACAGTCCAATTTGCCACAATAGTATCAGGGGCTGTCTGACCTACGTCATGCAGGTCGAAGTAAATCTCGGTGAAAAATAGCTGTCCGTGAAATCGCAGAGTCCAAAAGATAATGCGATAGTTGATTTTTCCTTTAAATTTGTTAACCGGGTCTTGAAAAAAAACATCTTTTGTGTAGATGTTGTAGGAGATGTCTTTCTCAAAAAGCGTCGGGAGCTCGGCTGTGAGGATTTCTACTGCTGGTTCTGCCTGCATTTGATATTATTCGATAGCGCTCAAGCTACCACCTTGTGACAATATTGTGTGTAAGTTTAAATGGATAATCTCGATCGGCAGCAAGAGCATCCAAAACTTGATACTTCTAATTATATTGTCTGCGCCGGCCTTTCTGCTGACCCAGACTTGCGACATCGAAAGATTGGCACAGATTTGACAGAATACCCCCACTCCTCTGACATTCTCGCAGAAATCAACAGCGGCAAGCTGTTGATGGTAGATAGCCGTCGCCGGAACGGTCTAATTTTGATTAAACGCTTCCACGCAGAGTTTGCCGGGCCTGGGGCTGCCGTTGGAGGTGCTTTTGATGTTGACTCGCAGCAGGCGATTCCCGTGGGGGATTTCTGTTTGGTTTGCGCTCAATCTCCCGAAGCAAGACAGAAAGCTTTGGGAATTCGGCGGCATTGGGTGCGGTTAACGGAACAGTTAACGCGAAAGCCTGTAGCTTTGGAACGCGCACAAATAATTTTAACTCAGTTTGAACAATATTTTGATTCGGAAACGGTGGCACAAATTCCCGATGAAGTTTTGGCGCTTTTAGTCGGTGTATTTCCGCAAACTATTCGGGTGGCGCGACAGATTTATAATTAAAAATAGCATATATTTTATCCGGCAAAATAACCCCGATAAGTTGGTAGTCAGGACGAATTCTTTGCACAAAATTCATCCAGCGCTGGACTTGATTGCCAGTAATATCTAAAATTAGGAGAGAACGATGCCTCGATCCGCGTGTTGTAGTCTCTTAGGAACCTTTTTTTGAGCGATCGCCCTCGGTATTCCCTGAATTTGGGTGACAGCTACCCAACTCCAAGGAATGGCAGTCAAACTTATGAGCAATAATTCTTTCGCGCCTCTCATTGTTTGCTTAAAAATTTAGTAAAGTTGTAACATAATTATCAATCATACTTTGATGTAAAAAATAGTTTTTGTTTGTCAATGCCTGCTCGCGTTAGTGTATTGTACCGTAAACAATTGCAATTAGCAAAATTTACCTCCTAATTTCAGAATGGCGATCGCCCTTTCATGAAAAATCAAGCTTTTGAAATAACTCAGCAACCGCCAGAGTAAAGTCAGGGACGATATCTTCGCCATCCAGGGAGTCCGCAGACTTGAGCAGGCGATCGGGTGACTGAGCCGATCGATAAACCAACACATACTGTTCTTTAGGATGAATCACCCAAACTAAACGCGCTCCATTCTCGAAATATTCCACAAGTTTATTGTGAATTTCTTCCACTGTATTGCTAGGAGACAGGATTTCTACAGCCAGATCCGGTGCACCTTCTAGGAAGCCATCGGGAAGGTCATCTAGCCCTTGCAAACGTTGTTTAGCCATGAAAGAAACATCGGGCGATCGCTTATTCCCTGATTTCATCTTAAAAGCAGTGCTGGAATCGAACATCGCGCCTAGCTTTTGAATGTGGACATAGCCACCGAGCAAAATCATCAAGATACTGCAAACATAACCGTGTTTTGCACCCGAGTTTCCCATATCAATTAGTTCTCCATTTACAATTTCGTAGCGGTGTCCATCTCGGTTGAGTGCCATGAATTCGGCATCAGTCCATATTTTTTGATCCGGTGGGGTTTCAACTGGGTTTTCAGTTAGGTTTTCCGTGGGGTTTTGAACTAGAGTAACCATAGTTTTCTCCTAAACTTATATTTCTAGTTAAACAGAATATCGAACGAAAAATGGCGAAAGTTCACCAAGGTTTTTTATTCAGTCCGCTGCACCGCAGTATTTGAATGCTGACGCTGTGCAATCTCGATTAACATCCTCAATGCCTCATTCACTGCTGCATCATTAGGAAAAGCTTGGGCAATATCGGGGTCTAAAAGCACCAAGTTTGTCCCTGCACGATATCGCTCAACATACTTACCTTTGACACCTCCTTTCATCTGAGCAAAGTTATATTCAGCAAGTAATTCGTCTTCCATTTCGTTCTCTTTATCCTTCTTCATAAAACCTCTGCTCCTGGCGGGTAGCTTTTCTGGCGCTGATAATTCGTACTTTTTCTCATCGCTCGGTATGTGCAACAATTAAAAGTTGCTCATACCTCGATATACCAATTATAACGTAGCGACTTTCTCTGATGGAATGGTTAGCATCGGGAAAGGTTACAGATAGCGGGTGATTAAATACGGTTGCGGCTTCTGGAAACGAAACACCATGTTTCTCAAAGTTGAGTATCGCTTTGTCTGGATTCCATTCAAATTCCATAAACAACAGCTTTTGTTGGTCAATTGCTAACCTCTGAAGGATGAGAAAGATCGATCGCCCTTAAAGACTAATTCGGCGGTAGACTTCAGCCATCGGCAGCTCTATATTCAAGCTGTGCAGGGCGATCGCCATTTCAACCCGATCGTAGGCTTGCCATTGCCAGCGATCGCTCGACGGGCGATCGAGGTTATGATAATGCTCAATATAAGGTTCAGCTTGACTCACCAGCAGATATTCACAAAAACTAGCCAGAGAGCGATATTTTCGGAACTTTTCACCGCGATCGTAGGCTTCAGTAGACGGCGAAAGAACCTCGACAATCAGTAAAGGATTGAGAATTTCATCCGTGCGAGATCCATTGAATTCCGGTTCGCCGTTAATTACCAGAACATCGGGATAAGTTCCCTGATTGAAGCTAGGAATCCAAATTCGTAAGTCGCCGCTATAGGTTTGAAAATTGGTGTCTCGGAGAGCCACGTTGAGAAAAGTCGTAGTGTCTACGGCAATACGGCTGTGAGCGGGGGAACCTCCGGGCATAGCGATAATCTCTCCATTACAATATTCGTGACGTTCTTGGGCAGTTTCCTCGATCGCCCGGTATTCATCTGGAGTAAAGCGAGTCTGTATCGCATCTGGAGAAAGGTTTGGCGGGTTGGCTTGAGCAATGACCACGATCGCACCTCCTAAATAATTAGACCTGAAATAATTATGACTTACAGCTAGATAATTTTCCTAAGGCAGAGGCTTGTTTCTGGATGACATTCAAATGCCATAAATAACTCTCTATGCCTTTGTCCGCTGCTGCTTCACAACCGCTAAATTCTTAATTTTCTTTTACCTTTCACATTCAACTGCTTGGTAATCGATGTGTAATAATGCAAAGCAAAAAGCAGATTAATCGCAAAAAATACCAAAGTTAAAACAAAGGTAAAAAAAGATGTAAACGATAACCCGGAAGTCATAGTAAATATCGCTAGAATGATTGAGCAAAGCCCAAAACCGGAAGCAAAAGAACTTAAAAGCAGCAATCGCACCTTAGACATAGTTAAATTTTAAAATTATCAGTAAAATCCACTCTTGGCAGCTACAGACGAGTGCCAAATGATACTTATTACTATATAGCGGAAATGCTCAGTTCCGCCAAGGGCAAAAGGCTACTTTCCTAAAAAGGTTGGAATAAGAGAGAAAATACGGCCCGCGCTCCGGCAAACTCCTGTCGATCGAAGGTGGCAGGGGCATGACTGATTCGCAATATTTTATAGTTATTGACACTTAGAGCCGACGTGGCAGTCGCAATTGCAAATAATAAAGTTACTTTATCACTTTTTTTTAAGACTTATAGCGGTTCTCAAGCGTGGTGAGGAGAGCCTCATGCCCACGGAGCCCTATGCCCACGGAGCCCTATGCCCAATGCCCAATGCCCAATGCCCCATGCCCCATGCCCCATGCCCTATGCCCTATGCCCTATGCCATACCCCGGATAGTACCTCATCTTTCTGAGAAAGGCTATAAGTCTTTATTTAAACCTAAATATACTTGACAAAAATGTTTTTTTGTGTATATGTAAATACGCTCTGAAAAAAGCTCCGACTTCCCCAAGCTAATGCTGTAGGTGGGCGGAGCATTTTATCAAAGCTGCCATCTGAGAAATAGGTAAATTTTGATAGAG
The DNA here is from genome assembly GCA_043767465.1 of Cyanobacteriota bacterium. Lineage (GTDB taxonomy): Bacteria > Cyanobacteriota > Cyanobacteriia > Cyanobacteriales > Microcoleaceae > Microcoleus. The sequence goes on along the minus strand of JAYUGZ010000679.1, from coordinate 738 downwards.
CTGATTACATTTTATTGAGCTGCGATCGCAATTCTTCCAACTCAGCGTCAATCACCGGACTCGACTCCGAGGTAGGAGTAGGAGCAGCAGCCGTTTTACCCGCTGCCGGCAATTGACCTTGAGACACAGAACCTCCGGCCAGTTGAGCCTTCATCTGAGCCAACTCGTCGTCCACATCGCCACCGCTTTCGAGCAAGCGGAACTGTTCCTCTAAATTGCTGCCGCCGGCTGCCAGTTCCGCTGAAGCTCCCGCGCGAGCTTCTATCTGCAAAACTTTTTCTTCCATGCGATCGAAAGCTGCCATTGAACTGCCAGTATTTAGGGAGCCAATGGTGTTATTGAGCTGTTCCTGAGCCTTAGCAGCGGAAATCCTCGCCTTGAGCATATCCTTCTTCGTCTTGGCTTCGGAAATCTTGCTCTCCAAACCGATCAAGTTGCGCTTGAGACTTTCCACCTGACCCGATTGCTGTTCTAGACTGGATTTCAGGGTAGCCGCCGTTTCAGCGTGAGACTTTTTGCGCACCAGCGCTTCCCGCGCCAAAGTCTCGTCTCCTTTTTGCAGGGCGAGCCCGGCGCGCTGCTGCCACTGGTTAGATTGAGATTCAGCTTGATTGTACTGAGTCTGGGTGCGCTTTTGGGTGGCGATCGCGCTGGCAACGGCTTGACGCAACTGCACCAAGTCTTCCTGCATATCGGTAACGGACTGTTCTAAAATCTTTTCCGGGTCTTCAGCTTTGT
>JAYUGZ010000678.1:0-1357 GCA_043767465.1 Cyanobacteriota bacterium | reverse complement strand
TGCCGTTTCCCTACAATGATTAATCAGATCACGGTCGTCTTCTCCGAATTGCCGTGTTTTCCGAATTGCCGTGTCCTCCGATGGTAGGGAAACGGCATTGCCGTGTCCTCCAAATTGCTGTTTATTGTACGGGCGATCGACCTTACGGGTAGTTGTTAGGATTTTCAACTATCAAACCCTCACTTGTTGCTGCTGCATTTAGCTCCCCATCAGCAGATACAAAAGTCATCGCCGGCAAACTGTTAGCTGTGCAGAGGTTATTTATGCTACAGCCTGTTGCTAGCTGCACAGCATCATAGCCTCGCAATCCGTAGGTTTCAGCTAATGCCATTGCAGAGTTAATCATACTTTCGGTGAATTCTACAACTTGATACTCAGATTGCAGATCACTCCTGAACTGATTGCACACTGCTGTAGCATCTGTCGCATTGATACTTCTGCCGCGCGACCTTCTCGTAATTGCAGCAATAATTTCCACACTGGTAATACCAGCAATCAATATATCGTTGTTAAGTGCAGGATCGAACAAATTCAAAACCCATCCCGAACCTGTTTCACTAATGTAGCGTTTGACCAGCGCGCTACTATCTACAAAATAAATTGTCATCTAGCCGCGTTCCTCAATAATTGTCTCAGAAACAGGCTGGCCCTGTACCTGAATTAGTCGCCTTTCTGTTTGCTGATTCCAAGAAGAATGCTTGATTTCTTTGACTAAACCAGAAGTTAACAGCGCTTGGTGAAATCTTGTCCGTTGAGCAGTTTGTTCTTTCTGAGCCAGATATCTCCCAATAGCGCGCTCTAGTTGCTGTAGTTCTAGCACTTCCAGGGTGTCAAGCTGATTGAGGATTTTGTTGAAGATTCCCTGCGACATAGGATTCTACTTTTTACTAAGGCTAGTTTATCTATTATAGCGGTTCTCAAGCGTGGTGAGGTATGCCCGTAAGCCCATAGCCCTATGCCATAGCCCACGGAGGCCTATGCCCAGTCATACCTCATGTTTCGCTCGAAAGGCTATATACAACTAAGTGTCCTCCAAATTGCCGTGTCCTCCGATGGTAGGGAAACGGCATTGCCATGTCCTCGATTGCTGTTCCACCATCAAAAAAGGGTTGACCGTATTCCTACAGCCAACCCGCGCCTATTTAGTTGTCCTGCGTTTGCTCAAATAGCAATACTATCTGACCAGATTCGGGAACGTATAGCCGACACCGACTAACAATCCCACTTCAGCTCCGTCGAGAAAGCCAATATTCAGTCCTGCTGTGGCTGTAAAATTTCTCGACAGCGGCACATCTACACCTCCTGTAATTAGGAAGCCAAAATTACCGTTGTCGCCGGTAGAAACTATTACGCCAGC
>JAYUGZ010000677.1:0-1357 GCA_043767465.1 Cyanobacteriota bacterium | reverse complement strand
GGCCGATCGGAGGAGCTGGGTTGGCTTTTCCCGCTGTAATCGCCAACTTAATTACTGCAACAACTTTCTTTGCCATTAGTTAGTTCTGTTTCTGAACCTGATTGAACTCCAATTCTACAGGCGTATCGCGCCCAAAAATCGAGAGTAAAACTTTGAGTTTGTTTCGTTCCGGGCTAACTTCAATCACATCACCTTCAAAATCCTTAAACGGCCCGGAAAGCACCACAACGTGGTCTCCTATCGCCATCGATACTTTGACAACTGGTTCTGATTCCTGAGCGTTTCTGAAGATCCGTTCTACTTCTGAGTGACTCAGAGGTAGTGGTTTGACGTGACCCCTGCCGCGCCCGTAGCGGCGTTTCTGCTCTGCCCCGACAAAATTAATTACATTCGGGGTGTTCTTGATCACCTGCCAGGTATCTTCGTCCATAAACATACGGATGAGTACGTAGCCGGGAAAGATTTTTTCATCTGACTGGCGCCTGGAACCGTCTTTGCCTACTTTGATCGCTGGAGTTTGCGGAATTTCGACTTGAACGATGCGATCGGCAACATCCAAAGTTTGAATTCGCTGCTGCAAATTTGCCTTTACCCGCTTTTCGCAGCCCGAGGCAACTTGAACAGCATACCAGCGAGCGTCAATTTCCGGCACATCTGATGATGCTGCCTGTCCAGTCGCTTCTGTGGAATACTCAGATTCTTCTGATGCAAAAGTCATGCCCCAAACACCTTTCCAGCGCCCCAGTTAAAGAAATTATCCACCAAATAGATCAGGCTTGCTGAAAGGATTACCATCAAGAGTACGGCTAAAGACTCGCTGATTAGCTGTTGCCGACTCGGCCAAACCACTTTGTCGAGTTCTTCTCTAGTTTCCTTAAAAAAACTCGTAGGGTCAAACCCAGGCGCAGTCATTTCTGGAGTTTGTTGAGCTTCGTCTTTTTTCGCCACGATTGAATCCCCCTTGCGATTTTAGATTTTAGATTTTAGATGTTGTGAGTGGCCCGCGGCTCTCTGATTTTTTGACACTAACCACTTACGTCCAAGTCCAAATTTTAAATCCAAAGCCAGCACTTTTTTACAAGCCCAATTCATCCACGGTGTAAATACCGATCGCCCTTTTGGCCGATCTAGCTGCCACACCGAACATTTGTTGATGGCATTTTTTGCGAACCGCCCACAAAAATTAATTCTACCCGAAAGTCTGCGGTTTTGGCTGTTTCCAGCCAATTATCCGGGCGCTTTCGGGCAGAATTTAAAATTTGGTGATTCAGCGCGCCCTGGAGGACTTGAACCCCCGACATCAGGTTTTGGAGACCTGCGTTCTACCAACTGAACTAAGAGCGCACAGGTGAGGTTG
>JAYUGZ010000676.1:0-8916 GCA_043767465.1 Cyanobacteriota bacterium | reverse complement strand
GGGCATAAGCCCGATCGCACAATCCCCAATGTAAAATCGTAAAAACCGCCGCCTTTAATTCGGTTGCGCCCACTTAGTTGTTGCGACTGTCCTGCTACATTAGTAAATACTTAGTAATAAACATCAACAGCGATCGGATAATGGTTATTTAATTTAACCGTCCGCGTCTAAAATAACAAGCTGTCTCTGAAACGGAGGTACTCGTGAGTAATTCATCTAATAAATCCCCAGAATTTTTTGAAGAAGACGGAGAAAATGCCAATTTATTATGGCAATACGTGCAGTCAATGGCTCCCGACACTGTTTCTCAGTTGTCTAAGCCGACTTCTCACGAAGTGTTTCAAGTAATGGAGCGAAATATTGTCGGGCTTTTGGGGAATTTACCTTCGGAACACTTCGGGGTGACAGTGACTACCAGTCGCGAACATTTGGGTAGATTGCTCGCCTCGGCGATGATTAGCGGTTATTTTCTCAAAAATGCTGAACAACGCATGACTTTTGAAAAGTCCATAGAAGCAAGTGAGAGACACGGCTCAGAAGATTAGTAGATCCTTAACATTTAAGTTGTGCCAGTGTCAAGCCCCCTTCGGAAGATGGGGGCTTAAGATTTTGGATTTTAGATTTTAGATTGAATAATTATTGATATTATTACTAAGGATCGAAAACTTAATAAATTAAGCACCTCCTACAGTCTTCTCTCCTGTAAGTTGCGATATCAAAGGAGGCAGAGCCTCCGGATCTGCATTACCAGGCAGAGCCTGGTAACGAGCAATGATTAATGACCAATGACCAATGACCTGTTTGACCTGTTTGGCCTGTTTGGCCAATGACCTGTTTGGCCTGTTTGGCCAATTCCCAATTCCCAATGCCCAATTCCCTATTAATATAATATGTCTCTTTCTCCTGTGGCCCACAAAGTTATCGGCGTTGCTGCGATCTGGAATGACCGACAACAAATTTTGATTGACAAGCGCCGACAACACGGACTGCACGGCGGTTTCTGGGAGTTTCCGGGCGGTAAAATAGAGCCTGGGGAAACCGTCGAAGCTTGCATAAAACGGGAAATTATGGAGGAGTTGGGGATTGTGGTAGAAGTGGGCGTGAGGCTGATTACAATTGACCACGACTACACTAAATTTACAGTCAGGCTCTACGTCCACCACTGTCGCTACGTCAGCGGGGAACCGCAAACGATCGAATGCGATGAAATTCGCTGGGTGACACTCGACGAAATTGACCAATTTACTTTTCCCAAGGCAAACGAACAGATTATTGCGGCTTTGCGTTCAAGTTGAACTGTAATATCAAATTCGGTTGCAACTGTTAACTGTTGACTGACAGTTATTTTTGAATGGGCAGGGTAAAGTGAAAACAACTGCCTCGATCAGGTACAGAGTCTACCCAAATTTGACCGTAGTGGGCGCGGATGATGCCTTGACACAGAGACAGTCCAATGCCGTAACCGTCTTTTGATTTATCTCGCTGCAAGCGAAAGCTGTCTTCAAAAATGCTCGTGCAATCTGCTTCAGGAATTCCCGGGCCGCTGTTACCAATGCTGACTTGAACTTTGTAAGCGGTGCGGTGGAGCATGGAAATACTAACAGTTCCTTGCTCTGGCGTGTACTTGCTGGCGTTGTCAAGCAGGTTGACTATGACTTGTTTGATGCGATCGGGATCGGCATAAATCAAGGGCAAATCTGTGGGAATGTCTACTTCTAAGTTCAGACTTTTCGCCTGAAACTTGTCTTGAAATTGCAGGATTACATCTTGACAAATTGGCCCCAGTTCGATTTTTTTTGCTTGAATGTGGAGTTGAGCGTTTGTACCCCGGGCTGCTTCCAGGATATCTGTAATCATGCGATCGACAATGCGGATTTGGCGGCGGGCTTGTTTCATCAAATGAGCCGCCAGAGTCGGTGTCAAACGCGACTTTTGCCCCTCCTTCACCTTCTGATTTGACTCCAAAGTCTCCAAAGCCAAAGATGCGGCCGTTAAGGGATTGCGCAAGTCGTGAGCCAGCATCGCAATAATCCTGTCTTTCAACTGCAACTGCTCTTGCAGGTGTTCTTTTTCCTGTTTGAGCCGAAAAACTTCATCCGCAAGCTGCACGAGTTCGGTGGCGGAAGCAAGGGAATAGATGGGTTTTGGCTCGGCCAGATCTGCGGCCAGAGCTGGGGGCGACTGCTGCTGAGCAGCGTATTCTTCTACAGAACGCTTCCAGCGGGGCCACGAGTGTTCGAGTTGGGCGATCAAATTGCTGCCGGCGAGAGTTTGCCTGGGTTCGGGATGAATTTTGAGCAGCGAGGGAGTCGCTACAAGTTTAAAGTGTTCGGCTAAATCCGGCTGTTCTCCTACGTCGATGATTTGAAGCTCAAAGTCGCACTCTGCCTTCAAATCCTTGAGGTACTTGCGGATGTGTCTGGTCTGTTCCCTGGAAGCGGAACGCTTGTCTACGAACAGCAAAAGCTGTAAAAGCGGCGCAGAATCTGCCGGCAGTTCAGGAGAACAGTCGGTATCGCTGGTGACGGATGTTGGATGGACGCTGTTGAGCTTTTCGATCGGGTGAAAATAATTGACCATTGCCGAGCCGAGTTATTTCACTTCTAGTTTAATTTAATATTTACTTTAGATTTATGCTATTCTCCGATGATTTGATTACGGCGAACCCATGACATTTTTGAGATGGAAGAAAGATGAATCGCTGCGGGTGGTGGTTAAAGTGGCGATCGCCTTTTTTGTGCTGTGCCTATTGCTGACGCTGCACCGCTACTACAGCTTTTACGCTACTTACGACCAAGGCATTTTCAATCAACTTTTTTGGAACGGCACTCGGGGTCACTTGTTTGAGAGTTCCCTGTCTTCGGCTTTGTCCACCAATGTCGTCCACCACAACGAACTCCCCGAAGTATCTTACCACCGGTTGGGGCAGCATTTCACTCCAGCACTGATGGTGTGGCTGCCAATTTACTCGCTGTTTCCCTCGCCTGTCACTTTGACGGTGTTGCAGGTGACTTTAATTACGGCGGCTGGTTTAGTTCTCTACGCTCTCGCCAGACACCATCTAGAACCACGGTTGTCGGCGACAATTGTGGTGAGCTATTACTGTGCTAACGCGGTTATCGGCCCGACTTTGGGCAATTTTCACGATGTTTGTCAAATTCCGCTTTTTGTTTTTAGCTTGCTGCTGGCGATGGAAAAGCGCTGGTGGCCGCTGTTTGGGATTCTGGCAACTTTAATTTTGGCTGTGCGAGAAGATTCGGGAATTGTTTTATTTGGCGTGGGAGTTTACATGATTTTCAGCCGACGCTATCCTCTAACTGGCTTGGCTGTCTGCGCGCTCAGTTTTGGTTACATGATCGTCCTCACCAATCTGATTATGCCTTTGTTTTCTGCTGATATCTCCCAGCGGTTTATGATGGAACGCTTCGGCCAATATGCCGATGGAGATGAAGCTTCGACGCTGCAAATTCTTTGGGGAATGGCGAGCAATCCCGGGCGGTTGGTAGGTGAGCTATTCACACCGTTTTTTGGTAAGATTAAATACCTGCTGGGCCAGTGGTTGCCGTTAGCGTTAATTCCTGCCGTAGCGCCCGCGTCTTGGACGATCGCAGGCTTCCCCCTGCTAAAGCTATTTTTAGCTAAAGGAGAGTCGGTGTTGGCGATTAATATTCGCTATGCGATGACTGTGGTTCCGGGGCTGTTTTACGGGGCGATCCTGTGGTGGGCTGGCCGTCAACAGGAAGAAGATAGAATTAAAAGGGGAGAACAAACAATCTTGCGTTTTCCGAATGCGGTGTTGCCTTTCCCTTCGTCTTCGCAGTTTCGCCGCTTTTGGGGGTTTTGCATCTGCTTGTCGCTATTTTTTACCTTTACGTCTAACCCAAATCGGACTTTTTCGTTTATTTTGCCCGATGCGATCGATCCTTGGGTGCAAGTTCCTCTGATCAGACAGTGGCAGCACGTGTCTCAAGTGCGCCCGCTGTTGGCTGAAATTCCTGCTAATGCTAGCGTGGCTGCAACGAATACTATTGTGCCGATTTTGTCAAGCCGTCGGGAAATTCTCCGGTTTCCGATGTTTGAACTGCGCAATGATGCGAAGCAGGCAGTGAAGATGGAATATGTAATTGCTGATATGTGGCAGTTGCAGCAGTATCAGGCTGCGTTTCGCCGGGAACGGGGACAGTTGCAGGAAATTGTCCCGCAGATCGATCGACTATCGAAATCGGGTGAGTACGGCATTGTTGGCTTTGAAGACGGCGCGATTTTGATGCGTAAGGGTGTTGTCTCTGACTCTGTATCGGCGGCTGCTTGGACTCGTTTTCGCCGCGAATTAGAGCCGATTTTGAAGCCAGGGTAATCGGGTAGGCGCGATCGCCATTGCTTCCTTACAGTGGCACAAATCTTGAGGAAACCTGTTTTTTTGGCAGCAATGGCGATCGAGCAATTCTTGCCAAAACCCGGTTTCTGTATAATTTTCCCTCCTTGTGGCTCCAAAATTCAGCCTTCGGGCATAAATTTGCGATCAACCAATATTTTAGGCTGTGGATCATACAATAAAGTAGTCAACACTAAACATTAAGATATATAAATTGTTAGGAGGGGAGAAAAATGAAAATTTTGGTATTGGCATGGGAGTTTCCTCCCAGAATAGTGGGCGGTATCGCCCGCCACGTCTCAGAATTGTATCCAGAATTGGTGAAGCTGGGCCACTCGATTCACTTAATTACAGTAGAGTTCGGGCACGCGCCGATGTACGAAGTGGTGGAAGGAATACACGTGCATCGGGTGGTGGTGGGACACGCCAGGGACTTTTTTCACTGGGTGGCGAACCTCAACCAAAGCATGGGCCACCAAGGCGGCAAACTGATGCTGGAGGAAGGCCCCTTCGATGTCATCCACGCTCACGACTGGTTGGTGGGAGATGCGGCGATCGCCCTCAAGCATACCTTTAAAGTACCGCTAATTGCCACCATCCACGCCACCGAATACGGGCGCTTCAACGGCCTCCACAATGACGGGCAGCGCTACATTAACGCCAAGGAAAACGACCTCGCTTACAACGCTTGGCGCGTCATTGTTTGCAGCGACTATATGCGGCGGGAAGCCGAACTGGTACTATCGACTCCGTGGAACAAAATAGAGGTAATTTACAACGGAATTAGGTCGGAAAAAAAGCCCCGTCGGCATGAATTTGAGGCGATGAATTTCCGCCGTAAATTTGCAGCAGACGACGAGAAAATTGTCTATTATGTAGGAAGAATTAGCTACGAAAAGGGCATTGCTGTATTTCTGAATGCGGCACCTAAAGTAATTTGGGAAATGGGAGGAAAAGCCAAAATAGTGATTGTTGGTGGCGGCAATACAGACCATCTCAAACTTTTGGCTTGGAACTTAGGAATTTGGAATAAGTGTTATTTTACTGGCTTCATGTTTGAGGAACATCTCGATAAATTCCAGACGGTGGCTGACTGCGCGGTTTTCCCCAGTCTTTACGAACCTTTTGGGATTGTAGCGTTAGAAAGCTTTGCTGCAAGGGTGCCGGTGGTGGTGTCGAATGCGGGCGGCTTGCCGGAGGTGGTTCAGCATACTAAAACTGGGGTTGTTACTGAGGCAAACAATCGGGATTCTTTGGCCTGGGGGATTTTGGAGGTACTGAAAAATCCTGGTTACGGGCGGTGGCTGGTTGACAATGCTTATGAGGATTTGGAACGCCGATTTAGTTGGCCGAAGTTGGCGATGGAAACTGAGTGGGTTTATCAGCGAGTGGTGGAGGAAAGGGCCGAGGTTGATTGGTAACACTGACAATCAGACTCGGCGGTTTAAACCGCTGCTATACAAACCAAGTCCGCCTTCGCGGACTAATAAATACAGGGGTATTTAAACCGGATTCGGCAATCAAAAGGCAGCAAATTAAACAGTTGACTGTTGACTGTTTGCGGTTGACTGTGAGTCCAATATCAACTTTTTGGGTTGCAAATATTAAGCAATTGTAACACAATGGTATAGATATACTCGACGTTAGGTTGAGTGGACTCAGAAGGTTTAAACGGAATTTGCATCTTGAATATTTTTAGCGACATCGAACCTCAACGCAAACGCAGCTTGTTGACTTTATTTACCGCAGGCCTGCTATTTTGGTCGAGTTTGGCTTCGCTGCTGCCAACTTTGCCGTTGTACGTTCAATCTGTGGGCGGTAGTAAGCAGCAAATTGGCTTTGTGATGGGTGCATTTGCGATCGGGCTTTTGCTATCGAGACCGCAGTTGGGCAAAATAGCCGATCGCACGGGGCGAAAACAAGTTTTACTTCTAGGCGTGTCAGTGGCGGCGATCGCCCCTATAGGCTACATATTTGCTAAATCTATCCCTTTACTGTTACTGCTGCGCGCTTTTCACGGCATTAGCATCGCCGCTTTCACCACAGCTTACAGCGCTTTGGTAACAGATTTTTCACCGCCACAAAAGCGGGGTGAATTAATCGGTTACATGAGTTTGGTAGCCCCTATTGGTTTGGCATTTGGCCCGGCGATGGGCGGATTTGTGCAAGCTGGGGTTGGTTATACTGCTTTGTTTGCGATGTCGGCGGCTTTCGCAGCAATGGGTGTATTTTTTGCCTGCAAAATTGCGGAACCAAATTTTTCCGACTCAACAAAATCTGACTCGCTATCTGAGGACAAAAATACTCAAAAATACTGGCAAATGCTCTGGAATCCTAGAGTGCGGATTCCGGCTTTAGTGTTATTGCTGGTTGGTTTGGTATTCGGAACTTTGAGCACTTTTATGCCTTTGTTTATCCAAGAAACCAAGGTTAATTTAAATCCGGGATTATTTTATTCTACGGCGGCTGTTGCCAGTTTTAGTATGCGGTTGGTGACGGGACGGGCTTCGGACAAATACGGCCGCGGTTTGTTTATTTCTGGCGGCTTAATCTGTTATGCTGTGTCGATGTTATTGTTGTATTTTGCTAGCAGCAGCGGTGCTTTTTTAATCGCAGCTTTGATTGAAGGTGTGGCAGGCGGTACTGTTTTGCCGATGATGGTAACGCTAATGTCGGACAGGTGCGAACCTCAAGAAAGAGGTCGATTGTTTTCGCTTTGTATTGGCGGATTTGATTTGGGTATTGCGATTGCTGGCCCGACTTTAGGTTTTGTTGCGGAACTTGTCGGCTACAGAAATATGTTTGGTTTGGCGGCTGGACTCGGTGTCTTGGCTGTGCTGATTTTTGTTACTAGGTCTAGCAAGGATTTGTCTCATTCGCTGAAATTTGCGATCGGGCGTGGCAAAGATGTTTATGCTTTGAATGAGTGACAGGATGGGGACGGGCTCTTCGGCCCATCCCACAAAAATCTTGTTTCTTGTGGGACGGGCCGAAGAGCCCGTCATAGCTATTTTTGCAATCTTGTCTATTGTCCAATACAGTTCAGATCAAACCGTCTTAGAGTAAAAGCGATGTGAAAAATAGACTCTGCGATTGCTTCGTTCCTGGCAATGACAATTCTATGTGAAAAATAGACTCTGCGATTGCTTCGTTCCTCGCAATGACAATTCTATGTGAAAAATAGACTCTGCGATTTGGGGCTGTTTCATTCTCGGTAGGGGCACTACCCTACAAAATCCTGGTTTTTCTGAGAATGAAACAGGCATGCTCTGCGATTGCTTCGTTCCTCTCTTCGGACAATTCTAACTGAACGGTATCGGTCTATTGTCGATCGCACTTCGCAATTTCAAACAACAACGCACCCTACAAAATATTGTAGGATGCGTCGCTTTTGTTAATGGGCTTGGAGGGATTCGAACCCCCGACCTCATGGTTCGTAGCCATGCACTCTATCCAACTAAGCTACAAGCCCCTGTTGCTTTGAGAGTTGAAATTTCAGATTTAATCTAAAATTGAACAATCTCTGTCCCGCACAGAATCTAACACTAACACCATTCTCAAAATAATGCAAGACATTTCGCCAACTTTTTCTAAATTGCCCGATCGCACACAGCTAACTCACCTCGACAACAGCGGGGAAGCCCAAATGGTAGACGTTTCGGCGAAGGTGGCAACAGCGCGGCAAGCTGTGGCGGCTGCGAGGGTACGAATGCTGCCGGAGACGTTTGCGGCGATCGAAGCGGGGAATGCGCCGAAAGGTGATGTGTTGGGCACTGCAAGGCTGGCTGGAATTATGGCGGCTAAGCAGACGGCAAATTTGATTCCTCTGTGTCACCCTCTGCCCATCAGCAGCGTGGAAGTGCAGGTGATCCCTGATGCTGAGTTGCCGGGGTATCAAATTCGGGCGACGGTGAAAATTAAGGCGGAAACTGGGGTGGAAATGGAGGCGCTGACGGCGGTTTCGGTGGCGGCGCTGACGCTGTACGATATGGCGAAAGCTTTGGAAAAGTCGATCGTCATTGAATCGATTCGTCTAATAAGCAAAAGCGGCGGCAAGTCAGGGGACTATGAAAATTTAGAGGCGTGAGTTTCATGCCCAAAGAGGGAGGCAGAATTCAAAAAGTGGCACTTATGATTAAAATAGGCACAGAACTACTAATATCAAGTGAAAAACTATGCCTCCTCGTTGGCCCCGCAAACCCGATCGCAATGACCCAGAATACCGCCAATTAGACGATCGCATGAATTTTGCGATCCACGTCGGTCTTTTTTCTGCTACCAATTCTGGTTTGTGGTTTGTTCAAAATTTGCAAAAGGCTGATTGGCCTTGGGCAGTTACAGTAACGGGTGTATGGGCTCTAGTAGTTTTGGCCCACGCGATTTTCATTTTTGCGATCGCCGATTATTCGCCCCTCACCAAAGATTCTGGCTGAAGGCAGTTGTCGGCGATTTGTTAACTGTTTTAATCCAGCACAAATAATTTGCTTTTTTAGATATGGCTAATACTACAGTTGCGATCGAATCCTTAGCCGCACAAATCG
>JAYUGZ010000675.1:0-8936 GCA_043767465.1 Cyanobacteriota bacterium | reverse complement strand
CGTGGTTTCCAGTATCGGCAAGGGAATTGTCGCTGCTTCCTTGGGCCGCTTATTGAAGTCCCGAAATTACTCTGTCTCTATTTTGAAGCTAGACCCCTATATTAACGTTGACCCCGGTACTCTCAGCCCGTTTCAGCACGGAGAAGTCTTCGTCACGGAAGATGGTGCGGAAACTGACCTCGATTTGGGGCATTACGAGCGTTTTACGGATACTTCCATGTCTCGCCTCAACAGCGTCACCACGGGTGCCATTTATCAAGCCGTGATTAATAAAGAACGCCGCGGCGAGTATCAGGGGAGTACGGTGCAGGTGATTCCCCACATCACTAACGAAATTAAAGAGCGCATTCACCGAGTCGCAAAAAATACTAATCCCGATGTGGTGATTACGGAAATCGGCGGAACGGTGGGAGATATTGAATCTTTGCCGTTTTTGGAGGCTATTCGCCAGTTTCGCAAGGATGTCGGGCGGCAAAATGTTGTGTATATGCACGTGACGCTGATACCTTGGATTCCGTCGGCTGGAGAGATGAAAACTAAACCGACTCAGCATTCGGTGAAGGAGTTGCGCTCGATCGGCATTCAACCAGATATTCTAGTCTGTAGGTGCGATCGGTCTTTACCTTTGGGCCTCAAACAAAAATTGTCGGAATTCTGCAACGTACCCGAAGAATGCGTCATCACGGCTCAAGATGCCAAAAGTATCTACGAAGTGCCGCTGATGATGGAACAGGAAGGTTTGGCGGAACAAACCATCAATTTGCTGAAACTCGAACCGCGGCAACCCGACTTGACTCAGTGGCAAACCTTAGTCAAGCGGCTTTACAGTCCCAACCACAAAATTGATATTGCTTTGGTTGGTAAATACGTGCGGTTGAACGACGCTTATCTTTCGGTGGTGGAAGCTCTGCGGCACGGGGCAATCTCCATCGGCTGCGACCTAAATTTGCACTGGATTAACTCAGAAGATTTAGAATCGGGAAACATCGACAATTATTTCAAAGATATCAACGGCATTGTTGTACCCGGAGGTTTTGGGATTCGGGGAGTTGACGGCAAAATTGCGGCGATCAAATATGCCAAACACCACAAAATACCGTTTTTGGGATTGTGTTTGGGGATGCAGTGTGCTGTGATTGAATGGGCGCGTAACACCGCCCAAATGAAGGATGCCAACAGCGCTGAATTTAACCCGGATACGGCAAATCCAGTCATTAACTTATTGCCGGAACAGCAAGATGTAGTCGATTTGGGCGGTACCATGCGACTGGGTTTGTATCCGTGTCGCGTCAACCCAGACACCCTCGCTTTTAAACTTTATCAGAAAGAAGTCATTTACGAGCGCCACCGCCACCGCTACGAATTTAACAACGCCTACCGCAATCTTTTCTTAGAATCAGGTTATGTAGTCTCCGGGACATCTCCCGACGGCCGATTGGTAGAAATGATCGAATTACCCCATCATCCTTTTTTCATCGCCAGTCAATTTCACCCCGAATTCCAATCTCGACCTAGCGCCCCGCACCCATTGTTTCAGGGGTTTATCCAGGCGGCGAGCATCCAGGGAAAGCAGGATGTTTTAGAAGCTGAGGCTCGCGACTTGGTGGCAGGGAAACTTGCCGGAAGTTAATCTCCGATCGTGTGCGATCGATTAGTTCTGATATATTAGAAGTCTGTAGGCGCGGGTGAGTGCAGACAATATTCAAATAGGGTAGATAGTCGATCGTACTCTCACCCGCCCAACCCAACAATAGGACTTAATTGGGGTGGCACTTACCAGACACGACATCGGGCAGCATTCTCAACGAGTGAAAAACCTCACCTCAAGGCCCTAGCATAGGGGTTGGGGGGCTAGTACCCGAAGGGAGAAGACAGAAGGTGAAAATTCTTAGTATTTTTACTTAAGTTTTTAGCTGAGATTTCAATGGTGATACCAGTTTCAAAAAAGAATGCAACTGTAGGCAAGATCCAAACCCATACAGAATCTGTCATTCCCAATCTAGAATATAAAATCTAAAATGGTATGAGTTGTCAAACTATCCTAAAATACCAGGAAGCGCAGGTTTGAGGAGGTTTTTGTGGCTTATTGGAGTAAAATTACTTATGAGAAAAGTACATACATAATTGACCTTGACACTATTAGTGCTTTTTCTAGCGAACTAGATAACAAGCGTATCACATTTTGGCTTCCTAATAGCAGTCAGCCGATTATCCTGAATCCCCAAGGCAATCATGAGGCTTACAGGCAAATTCTCGAATACATCAAAAAAACGATCGATCGCAATTCTAAAGGTTCGTGGATTAAGATTAATTACGATCGCAAGGAATTTGCGATCGATCTCAGTAGAATTAGCTCTTTTGCTTGCGAACAGAACGGTCGGCTAATCAGCTTTTGCCTGCCTGACAGCGCCAATAATATTATTCTCATGCGCGAAGGCAACTCGGACGATTATCAAAAAATTCTGGATTACATTAAAAATACGACTGGACACTCTCTGCTATGAAGAAGTCATTAGTCATTGGTCATTAGTCATTGGTCATTCAGTGATTGGTCATTCAGTGATTTGAGCGACTTGCCAAGCTAATTTTGCTGCGCCTACCATACCTGCTTGATTGCCAAGTTCAGCTACCAATAACTGCAAATCTTCGCGAGAACTCGGTAGCACCCGCCGCTCAATTTCGGCTCTCACTGCTGGCAAGAAAAACTCTGCACCTGCACTAATTCCGCCACCGATAATAATAGCTTCCGGCGTTAAAACATAAATGATACTTGCTAAACCGATACCGAGATAGCGCCCGTAATTTTGCCAATATTCTAAAGCTTTAGCATCTCCAGACTTAGCTAGATTTGCTAATTCTAGGGGTTCTAAACCCGTTTCTCGGCGAATTGCTTGGACGGAAACGTGTTGTTCCAAGGAGCCGCGATTGCCGCTATTGCACTCTGGGCCGTCGGGATTTATGGCAATTAATCCGAGTTCTCCGGCCGCGCCTTGATGACCTGAAAATAGTTTTCCGTCTAGGATAACTGCACCGCCGACTCCTGTACCTAAAGTCATTAATATTAGGTTTTTAAAGTGTTTTCCTGCACCTAACCAAGCTTCTCCTAATCCGGCACAGTTGGCGTCATTTGCTAATATTGTCGGTAGTCCGGTTTTGGCTTCCAACCAGTCAGCGAGGGGGACGTTGTGCCAGTTTTTGAGGTTAATTGCGACTCTGGCTATGCGGCCTGCTGCATCTGCTGGGCCTGGTGTGCCGATGCCGATCGCCCCTACAGCATTTTCTACCGGATTCAGTTGTAAAATAGCATCGGTGATGGCGGCTAAAACGGCTTCCGGCGTTGCGGGTTGAGGAGTTGGTACTGTTAAGGATTGGTGACAAATCCCGTCTGCGCTAAATCTGCCGAGTTTAATTGCGGTGCCGCCTAAGTCAATGCCGATTACTTGTGCCATTACGAATTAAGTTTGTGGATGCAAGGATTGGGGATTAATCCTCATAGTATCAACAGATTGTAGGGTACACTGTGTGCACCTTACAGATTGCAGGAATTATTGCGGTGTAACTCTTCCCGCACAGTGGTGCCAGAAGTCGTAATTCCTATGTTAGCCGATCGCCTGGATATTGCCGATCGCCTAAGCGCGTGAAGTAGAGTGGGTAGTTAGCGATCGTACTGAAGGCGATCGGCAATATCTCTAGCAACTTGCCCAATTCATAAACTTTCAGTTATATTAAAACATATTTAACAGGGATACAGAAGCATGATGTTGTCAACACTCCTCGCAGTAGCATCAGTAGTTTTAGCTGCTCTCTTAACATACACGCAACTCAAACTCTCAAAAGTTAAAAAAAGTTTACGTAAGTATGACACAATCTTGTCCAAAGAAAAGTTTGAAAAGCAATTAGATTCAAATATAAATCTCAAACAAAGGGAACTCGACCAGATTGTCAGCGAGCAACAGAAACTAAATGCTCAGATCAAAAAAATCCAGCAAAAACTCAATGAAGTTCAAGAAGAAGAATTAGTTCAATCTTTTGGATTTTATCAATCTAAGTATAATTTTGGCAGTTCTGAAGAATATAAGGTCAGACTTGATAATATCAGAAGCCAACAAAGTAAAATGCTGAAAAATAAGACGGCTGCGATCTGTCATGCACCCTGGACAGTAGTTGGCAGCAAAACCCAAGGTAAAAAACTGAGCGATGACTTTCTCACACTTATACTGAGAGCCTTTAACGGTGAGTGCGATGCTGCAATTCTTCAGGTTAAATATAATAACGTCCAAAAATTAGAAACCAGGATCAACAAAGCTTGTCAAACCATCAACAAATTATCAGAAAGTAATCGCTGTACAATCATGCCTACGTATCGCGAACTCAAACTAGAAGAACTCTTTCTGACCCATGAATTTCACGAGAAGAAACAAGCAGAGGCAGAAGAACAGCGAAGAATTCGAGAGCAAATGCGCGCGGAAGAGAGAGAACTTCGTGAAATAGAAAAAGCGAAGAAAGAGGCGGAACAAGAAGTAAAAAGCCGCGAAAAAGCTTTAGAACAAGCTCGTCGCGAAATGGAACAAGCTGCTGGCAAACAAAAAGAACAACTAGAGGCTAAAATCCAACAACTCAGTCAACAACTTGAAGAGTCTCTTGGTAATCAAAGGGCTATATCTCGCGCTCAGATGACAAAATCTGGTCATATATACGTCATTTCAAATATTGGTTCTTTTGGCGAAAATGTTTATAAGATAGGGATGACACGCAGATTTGAACCGGAGGAGCGGATTAAAGAACTAAGTGGAGCGTCAGTGCCATTTCCTTTTGATATTCATGCAATGATTTCTTGTGAAAATGTGCCAGAAATTGAGAATTTGTTACATAAATATTTTCGCGATAAGAGCGTCAACAAAGTTAACGAACGCAAGGAATTTTTTAAGGTATCATTGGATGAAATCGCCTCTGCTGTGGAAAAGATTGCAGCAGAAACTAAAACTGTAAAAAAAGATGCGATTCAATTTATTAAGGTTGCCGAGGCAGAACAATATCGCAAAACGGTAGCTATAGAAAGCGGGGAAACTCAGGCTCCCGAGTCAAATTATACGCCCACTTGGGATGAAGAAGAGTCTGATGAAAACGAATAAAAAATGCAAAGCCTATGGAGTCCACCTAGCGGCCATCTGTCGAAGCGTTTAACCAATATCCGCAAGTTATTATTACTTTCACTCAGCCATGCTTTTGTACAGGATTTCTAACCAACTTTAGCCAAACCCGTCATACTTTTTTCGATTCATCCCCTGCACCCTCCGCATCCCTGCGATTCCCATCCCCAGAAACACCCAAACCATCCCCAACAAACACCGCCTCAATCACATTCCCATACCCACCAGCATCATCCTCAACCACCGGCAGTGGAAATCGCGTCAAAATCTCCCGCCCAATATCCCCCGCCACCTGCGACAATTCCCCGCTACCAATTCTCCCCAACAATTCCAGCCTGCGCCCCAATTCCTGAAGCGAAGCCACCGCATCAGTAGGGGCGGTGCCCCCGTGCCCGCCCTCCCCGTGCCCGCCCTCCTCAAACAATCGACTTCCAAACCGTCGCAACCAAGCGGCCAATTCACCATCTTTCAGGCGTTTTGCGATTAAGAATCCGGCTACATCCCCTCGACTCCAGCCTGCATTCACGCCTTCCAGGATTTCCATGAATTTCGATTCGTATTCCGCGTCTGTGAGGGTGGGGCGGGGTGCAGGTGGTGGTGGTGGTGGGGGTGTGGTTCCCAATAGGCGCTGGATTAGTTGTTTGAGGAATTGCCAAATTTTGTTTAGCATTTGTGGGGTTGGGTGGGGTTGTTTCTATTTTAGTCTGTTTTGCTGGCCACTCGTGAATATCGAAGAAACCGGGTTTTTTCCTAGTCTTCGGGCTATAGCGAATGATTTTCGTAAAAACCCGGTTTCGGGCCACGCGCCAATATCTAAGAAACCGGGTTTTTGATACCAATTGGAAAAAGTGTTGCTACAATTGTTAGTATTATAAAAATTATCTTTCTATTTGCATGACCCCCCGCCGGACACGGCAATCCCTCCGCTTCGCTTCGCCCATTGGTGTCAAATTAAGCCTTACAACTTTTGTATTTCTCGTTTATAGCCGAGGCCAGATCCCCCTCGCATCCCCCGAAAGCAAGGGGGACTTTGAGAAGATTCTTGTCCCCCCCGAAAGCAAGGGGGGCGCCAGGGAGATCGGGCCTCAGCGGTAAACAGCAGTCTGTAACTACGTTATGACGTTAAGTTAACACCAATGGGCAATGCCGTTTCCCTACAAACGAGATCCTCTAATTTCTATGTACCAATATTTTTAATAATTGGTATATCTAGGTTGACAAATAAACCTTACGTGGGAAGGGCGAGTTTTGTGCTCATACACTCGCTTTTATAGGAGTGATGTTAGCTAAACCCGCCCCATCAAAAAATTGAGCTTAATATTGAGGAACAGACGAATCTACTTCTTGACTCCAAGCAGTAATCCCGCCCTTAACATTAATCCCCTCAATTCCAGCTTCCTTCAAAATGCTCAAAGCCTTTGCAGAACGGCCGCCCATTTTGCAATGTGCAATCAAGCGATGTCCGTTCAACAATTCCTTGACCTTAGCAACACCTGCGCCGTGTTCGATATCCGGTAAAGGCACCAAAACCGACCCAGGAATTTGAGCAATTTGATACTCGTTGGGATTGCGAACATCCAACAATACAAAATCCTTCGCGCCGCTGTCAATTAACTTTTTAAGTTCAGTGACAGTCATTTCAGGGATTTTCTGTTGTTCTGCTTCCTCGGCTTTAGCTTGAGGAATGCCGCAGAATTGTTCGTAATCGATTAACTTGTCAATTACCGGGCGTACTGGATTCGGCCGCAATTTCAACTGGCGGAATGTCATATCTAAGGCATTGTACAGCAACAATCTGCCGCTCAAAGTTGTACCTTGACCTAAGATAATCTTGATAGCTTCCGTTGCTTGGATAGAACCTACAACTCCGCACAAAACGCCTAAAACGCCGCCTTCTGCACAGGAAGGAACCATCCCAGGAGGCGGGGGTTCTGGATACAAATCGCGGTAATTCGGGCCGCCTTCGTAGTTGAAAACTGTTGCTTGTCCTTCAAATCGGAAGATGGAACCGTAGACGTTGGGCTTGTTCAAAAGCACCGAAACGTCGTTCATCAAATAGCGAGTCGGAAAGTTGTCCGTACCATCGATAATAATATCGTAGGGAGTCGCAATGGCGATCGCATTTTCGGAACTAACGCGAGTCTCGTACAAATCAACCTGACAAAAAGGATTGATTTCTAAAATCCGATTTTTCGCCGACTCAATCTTCGGTTTCCCAACCCAAGAAGTGCCGTGAATTACCTGGCGCTGCAAATTAGAATGGTCAACAACATCAAAGTCTACAATCCCAATGCGGCCAACACCAGCGGCTGCTAAATACAGCAGCAGCGGCGAACCGAGGCCTCCCGTACCGACGCAGAGCACACTCGCAGCTTTGAGACGCTTCTGGCCTTCCAATCCAACTTCTGGCAGGATGAGGTGGCGAGAGTAGCGTTCGTATTCTTGTTTGTTGAGCTGGATCTCGTCCAGATTAGGATTTAGCATGATATTCTGTATAGTGCCGATTTTGAATTATATACTATCTGAATCTTTGGCATTTTTGCGTGTTTGTGATTTTTAGTAACTATTTCTTAATCTGAGTCGGTTCGGCTGCGATAATTTCCTCTGCCTGAAAGTTCCCCTCGGCGTCGAGACTCCAACTGCGGAGGTCTTCTGAAGTGCCTTGTCGCACGGACACGATGATGTAAGAGTATTGGGCCCATGCCATTGCCCGATCGCACTCCGAGGGCACTGCGGGACAATCTGGGTGAGAATGGTAGATGCCGATAATCTCTAAATTGCGATCGCGCCCGTGTTTCATCGCCCGCAACATATCTTCTGGCTTAATAGCATATCTACGTCTTTCTGTCAAGCCTTTTTGTTCTGGCCAATTATTCTCAGCTTCCGCACTCCAAGCATTGTCAGTCGGCCAAACTTCTACTAAAGTTTTAATATCGTCAGTGATTGTACCTAACAATAAACCGCAGCATTCTTCGGGATAAGTGTTTTCGGCGTGGGTGCGGATGGATAATATTTGTTCGGGGGTGAGTGCGATATTTTGCATTTTATTACAGGCTTTTTTAAACGAACCGCGAAGACGCAAAGGACGCAAAGGAAGAAAGGAGAAGGGAAGGGAAGATTTTATAATTGATTGGGGATTTCTCTAGTTGTTTGCAAAACTGTTCTATAAGCAATTACCGCTTGAGTCTGATTTATATATCCGACATATTGACTCAATACAGATAAGTCTAACTCGGGCAAAAAATCACTCCTCAAAATTAACTCATAACCAGACTCTCGCAAGTGGTAAAGAGAAAATTGATCGTTAGCCCAAAACCAGACTTCAGGAACTTGCAAACCGCGATACACTTCTAGTTTGTCAACTCCACCGCTAGTTAGAGCAATTTCGATCGCAATATCCGGGATTTCTGCCAGTGCACCCAAACAGTAACACTCATCCGGTTCTGCACCCCGTCTCACAGCTTCGCGGCGAAATGTAGCATTTCCGTAACCGTTGAGATTAATTAGCCTTTCAACCGCATAGGTTTCGATCAACCGGGCAATAATTGTTTTGAGCCTTTCGTGTTCTGGCGAAGTCGTCATAATAATTTCTAACGTTCCTTCCAAGTAGATCATCCTGGGAAATTCATCGACAAACATATCGGAAAGTTGCTCATATTGCTCCCAAGTCACATCATATAGAATGATGCGCTGTTCAGTGGCTGGAACGAGAGTTTTTGGATCTAAGAGTAGCATAATTAGTTACCTGCACTTAAGATATCTAAATATTACATTTTTTAATCTTTC
>JAYUGZ010000674.1:0-1365 GCA_043767465.1 Cyanobacteriota bacterium | reverse complement strand
TTTGCTGTTTGGTGCGCTGAACTACCAGAACGTTGGTAACAGTTGGTGCGGCATCATTTGCTAATGCTTTGTCTACTTGTGCTTTGAGGCCGACGGCGATATCTTTGCGGAAGCCACCATCGGCGGTGATGACGAGTTTTGCTTGGCCGTCGTTGAGTCGATCGCGCAAAGCTTCTGCACTAAATCCACCAAACACAACGCTGTGTACTGCACCGATTCTCGCACAGGCTAACATGGCGATCGCAGCTTCGGGAATCATCGGCATATAGATACCGACGCGATCGCCCTTTTGGACACCCAATTCTTTGATGACGTTAGCCATTTGACAGACTTCGCGGTGGAGTTGGGCGTAAGTCAGGGTGCGGGAGTCGCCCGGTTCGCCTTCCCAAATGAGGGCGGCTTTATTTTTTCGCCAAGTTGTCAAATGTCTGTCTAGACAATTGTAAGAAATGTTAATTTTACCATTGACAAACCATTTAGCAAAAGGCGGCTGCCAGTCGAGTACGGCATCCCATTTTTGGAACCAGTCTAATTCCTGTGTGGCGAGTTCGGCCCAGAATGCTTCGGGGTCAGCTTTGGCTTTGTCGTAAAGGGCTTGGTACTCTTCTAGGCTTTTGATGTGAGCTTTTTGGGAGAATTCAGCAGGGGGCTGAAACAGGCGTTTTTCTTGGAGTATTGATTCGATCGTATCTTGTGACATCGCTGTTAGTTTTAATTTCGGTTAGTCTTTGTAACTATTGTTTGCACAAGTTGAGGCAAAAGTATGTTTATTTTCCTTAAGACTTTGGGGAATTTTGTCAATCTTGGGGATGTGTTAGAAATTATGACACTGGTAAATGCTCAATTTTATCTTGGTACTCATCATCAAATGATCCTTGATAAATAAAAAGTAGTTCCTCAATGTTTTGACCAATACTCATCTTGGAATTCAGGATAAAAATTCCAGGAATATGACGACCTTGCTCTAGATGATCTATTAAATGAACGGGCATAGAGCGGCGGTTGTTGGTAACGAGAATGAAATTGTGAATTTCGCACCAAATGAGAATTTCTGGGTCAAGAGTACCTTTAGGAGGTGTAGTGAATTCTCCCACTGCGAGAACAACCACATCAGGATTACGCCTGCGAATTTGGGTAACATACGCAGGCTCGACATTTTCATCAAAGAGATACTGGAATGCCATCAGCTTTTCTCCTTGCATCTATTTCTGCTCTCAGTTTACGGAGTTTTTTAGCCGCTGGAGAAGGATTGCGACGTTGTTCTTCTTGCATTCTTTCGCTCCATTCCAACCATTCGGTTATGTATTTACCGACTGCTTCTTTGTTGTGCAGGTAATACAAAATTGTCGCATAAACTTGTTCGAG